>MGJZ01000001.1:0-514 GCA_001794525.1 Candidatus Yanofskybacteria bacterium RIFCSPHIGHO2_02_FULL_50_12
CAGAGAGGGCGAAGAGTTCGTGAAGGGCGAGGTGATGCGGGAGCGGTCCAAACAGCTGGGGTTCGTCCTCGGTGAGCGGCATGCCCGTGCGCTGCTCAAGCGACAGGACCGCATCCCCGAGGCCTGGCTCCAGTACTACCTGGTCTTCCCGGGAACGGTCTGGCGCGATCACGACGGCTTCCTCGGTGTCCCGTACCTGCGCTGGTACGGCGGCCAGTGGGACCTGGGCTTCCGCTGGATCGGGGGCGACTTCTGCCGCAGTGGTCGAGTCGTGGCTCCTCGCAAGTAGCAGATCCTTGGATCCTTGGACCCTCGGTCGGCATCAAGTCCTGTTGCAGCGTGCTGCAACAGGACTTTTAAATTCCTTCGTACAAATTGAAAAAGTCCCTATCGATGTTATGATGAATTGATATGACAAACGATAAAAAATGGGCGGCGATAATCGTGGGGCCGCCTGGATCGGGCAAAGATACCCAAGCCGAATTATTGGCCCGCGAATTGCGCCTTACGGAAA
>MGJZ01000001.1:540-1523 GCA_001794525.1 Candidatus Yanofskybacteria bacterium RIFCSPHIGHO2_02_FULL_50_12
AAATTTGCCCAAGCCGATCCAGACGATCCATTTATGCAGGAGCAGATTGCTCGGAAGAAAGCAGGGGAATTGGTAGACTCAAAAATAGTCGAAAGATGGGTGGAAGAGGCCGTGCATACCGCCGCCGCGGGCGACACCGGTATTGTGTTGACTGGTTCGCCGCGCACGCTTGAAGAAGCACAGGTTATTATGCCAATCCTCGATAATCTATATGACAAAAATACCATCAAAGTCGTTTTGATTACCTTAAGCGAAGAAGAATCAGTCAAACGAAATTCAAAGCGGCGGGTATGCCAGGCGAATGGCCATCCGATTTGGGACACGGAACAGAATAAGGATCTCACAGCTTGTCCCGAGGACGGAAGTCCGATTATCCTGCGCGGCGATGACACGCCGGAAACGATCATCAACCGCTATCAGGTCTACTTACGCGAAACGGCGCCTGTACTTGACTGGCTTAAATCTCAAGGGTATAATATTGCCACTGTCAACGGTGAGCAATCGATTGAGGATGTTCATCGGGACATGCTCAATTCCCTATGGTAAATCTTAAAACTCCGGAGCAGATCGAGATCATGCGCGAAGGCGGGAAGATTTTGCATATGATTCTCGAACGGCTCGCGAAGGCGGTCCGGCCTGGTTTGAAAACAATCGAGCTGGACGCCCTGGCGCGCGAGTTGCTTGTCCAGCATGACGCTGAAGCTTCCTTTCTGAACTACAACGGCTTTCCGGCCGCGCTGTGCGTTTCGATTAACGAAGAAATCGTCCATGGCCTGCCGTCTGGCAGAATCCTCAAAGACGGCGATGTGGTGAAACTTGATTTCGGAGTTCTATACAAAGGCTTCCATACCGACTCCGCAAGGACCGTCCTTGCTGGCCCGGGCAGTCCTAAAAATAAAAAACTTATCTCCATAACGGAGCGAGCATTGGAACTCGGCATCGAACAGGCTCGTGCGGGCAATACCACTGGCGATATAGGCCAC
>MGJZ01000001.1:1531-11167 GCA_001794525.1 Candidatus Yanofskybacteria bacterium RIFCSPHIGHO2_02_FULL_50_12
GTCTTATGTCGAGTCAGAAGGGTTTAATGTTGTTCGCGATCTTGTCGGCCACGGCATTGGCCGGAGTGTCCATGAAGAACCGGAAGTTTTGAATTACGGCGAATCTGGCGAGGGCATCGCGCTTGAGCCAGGCATGGTCATCGCGATCGAACCGATGGTTGTCGAGGGCAGTTGGAAAATCACCGACGGCTCGGACGGCTACAGCTATGTTACCAAAGACGGCAAACTCGCCGCGCATGCCGAGCATACGGTGGCCATCACTGAACGAGGTCCCGACATCCTTACTTAGAATATGTCTTTGTTTCATACCGTAAAAACATATTTTATTCCGTGCGCGCATAACGGTTTTCGGCCGCGAGTTTTAGCCACCTCGACTTTTTTGATTCTGATCGGCGCGGTGATAGGCTTGAAGCTGGTCAGCGTGGTTTCGTTTTCGATATATACCGGCGCTAATCTGTTCCATCAGGTATCCCAGACGGATCTCTATGCGCTGACCAATCAAACCCGCAGCCAATACCAACTAAAGCCGTTGACTCCTAATCCGCGTCTGGAAACAGCCGCGCAATTAAAACTGGCCGATATGACCAGTCAGGGATATTTTGCCCATGTTTCGCCAAAAGGTGTGGAGCCCTGGTATTGGTTTGACCGGGCCCGCTATGATTATTCGATCGCGGGGGAAAATCTGGCTATGGATTTCACTACTACCAATGAAGTGATGAATGGTTGGCTCAATTCGGAATTACACCGCAAGAACATCCTTCTCGCGTCGTTTACAGAAATTGGGATTGCCGTTGGCACGGGCGTTATTGAAGATGACGAGCGAACAGTTGTGGTCCAACTGTTCGGCTCGCCGCGCGGTGCGGTGAGCGTCCTCGCGGCAAACCTGCCTGTGCAGACAGGAGCACCGGTACCGACGCCGGTGCCACAGAAACCGGTTCCGCCTGCGTCGACTCCATTTAAAACACCATTTAAAAAACTGGTTCCAATCCCCACGCCCACGCCCGCTCCTACCTCACCGGCCACGGCTTTTCGAACTGAATCTTCCCGGCCAATTGCGTTGGTGAACACCGCCGAAGCATCGGTTCCAGAGGTGCAGGGCGCTAGTTTTGTTGACTCCGCTCCTTATATCTCCCATAGCCTTCTCAATCTAATCTTCATGATCCTGATATTGGCTAGTGTTGCGGTATTCCTAATTAATCTGCTGGTGGTGTGGCGGATTCAGTATCCTGCCCTGATCCTTAAATCAGCAGCTTTAGTAGGTATCTGCCTGTTAGCGGTTTTTGCCAATGACGCTTGGGTAGCGGAATACGGCAGCCGAGTAATAATTCCATAATATGGACGAATTGAATTTTATTCTTCCTGAACCGCCGAAGCCGCCGCGCGGAGCGCGGCGGCCTTCTGCACCGTCCATGCGTTCGACGGCCGGAGTTTTTGTGGCTGCTTTTGTTATCCTGGTCATGCTTTTCAATGCACCCAGTTTGTTTTCTTCAGCCAAATATTCTCTGACCCATTCAGAATCGGATGATAATGAACAGCTCACTCGCGAATATCGCGCGCTGTACGGCTATCGGGAGCCGAGTCGTCCTTCAGCTGTCGAAGTGGCGGAAGCCGCGCCGGTACCGGCACCAATCGCGGGGATTTCTCAAACCAACTCCATCTCAATCGCCAAGATCGGTATTAATGCACCCATTATTCAAATCCAAACAACGGATAATAAGACTGTTTTAAAATCCCTAAAGAACGGGGTAGTGCTTTATCCGGGTTCGGGCAACCCCGGTGGAGGCAGTACGACGGTGATTATCGGGCATTCTTCATCGGACTTGCCAAGAAATCAGTATTCCAGCATATTCGCGCTCCTAGACCGCCTCCAGCCGAATGATTTGGTCAAAATTTCCTTCGGCGGCAGGGAATACACCTATCAGGTCAGAGGTTCTAAAAGGGGCTCTGTACAACAGATTTTGGATTCCGGTTTAGCCGGGGATCTCGTCCTTTCCAGCTGCTGGCCGGTGGGCTCCGACCAGGGCCGGATCGCGGTAGTTGCAAATCTAATTCGGTAGGAGTACATTTCTTCATGTTCTTCATGAAATTCTCACAGGGCGGCTATATGGTTGCGGCAAGTTTAAATATCCAAGTAAATATATGAACAAAATCTTTAAAGCATCGCTGGTATCTTTTTTGACGTTTGCAGTAACGATCACGGTTTCGTACGCGGATCACAGCCCATTCCATAGCCCGATATTCGAAAATCCGGGCGAACAAGAAGGTCCCACCGACATAACCACGGACTGCACTGATCCGGGTTTGGTCATGGCCGGCAGCATTCTGTATACCGGAGAATTGGGCGGAGGCGCCCTCGGCCGGATTACTAATAACTCAAACTGCGAAATACCAGTTACGTTCCGGGCGGTTATCATTGCCAACGGACAGGTATTCGATTCGATGACCGCGACCATGGGTCCTTGGGACATCAAAGATTTTCATATCAGCGTACCGGAATGTCCTTATCGCCTCGATCTGTTTTCCGGGACCACGATGTTCGATTCGCGGACCGTAAGTCGAGACGGCAGCTGCGTAGCTACGCCGACTCCGACACCTGTTCCAACGCCGACGCGCACTCCTACCCCGACTCCGACACCCGCGCCTACAGCTACCCCGACTCCAGCGCCCACTTCCACCCCCGTGCCGACTCCGCCGCCAGTTAATTTGTTCCACGTACGCGGGGTAGTCTTCATTGATGCCAACCGAAACGGCCAATTCGAATCTGGAGAAGCAACCGTATCCGGCCGTCCGATCACACTTGCCAACCAGCCGGACACCGCCGTATTCCAAACGACAGTCACCAGCGGCGGCGGAAATTATCAGTTCAGCAATTTGGGACCGGGTGGCTATCGAGTAAAACATCAGGTACCGGCCGGATTCGTCCGCACGACTGATGACTCATTCCCCTTCACGATTACCAACGCCAATGTAGTCTGGGATTTCGGTATTGTGCCAGAGGCAGTTTCTACTCCAACTCCCACCCCGACTCCGGCTCCAACGCCTACCCCCACACCCACAGCTACTCCGACTCCTACTCCCACCCCGACACCAGCGCCCGGCGCGGCTACCATTAGGATTATCAAAGAAGTCGTTAATGATAATGGTGGCTGGGCTTCGCCGTTCGATTTCCCGCTGTTCGTAAATAACCAGCAAGTTCAGCATAATGCCACTAACGCATTTACACCCGGAACTTATGTGATCACCGAAGTCCAGCGTGTCGGTTATCAGCGAACGAATATCCGCGGATCGTGCAATGCCGACGGCACCTTATCGCTCGTCGCCGGCCAGCAGGCGGTTTGCATCATTACCAATAACGATATTGCTCCTGCTATAACGCCGACCCCGGCACCCACCCCAACCCCGACGCCAATTTTAAGCATTATTAATTCGCCTTGCGCGAATGCAAACAACTCCTGCAACACGACCAATAACAGCACTATCACCCAGAGTGGCACGGGAAATGTGGCTCAAGTCAATCAATCCGGAAGTCAGATCACCGGTACTGGCAATGTACAAAATAGCCAGCAGAACACGGCTAATGTAAATGTAAGTACTACCTCAACTCCGGCACCGACCCCAGTTCCAAATGCCACATTGAGCATCAGCAAGTTTGTACGAAATCTTTCGACCCAAGCCGGCGAGGTAAAGACGGTCAGTGCCATGTCTGGTGAAACCGTCGAGTTCATCATCCGCGTTACGGCCGGCAGCTTTACGACCGCCACGAATGTCCGTCTGTCTGATTCAATGTCTTCCGGCTTGAACTATGTCAGCGGCAGTGCAACGGTGGACAATTCTTTTATCGGTGATGGATTGGCTAATGGCGGCACAATAGTCTTCGGCGACTTTACTCCCGGCCGGACCGCGACTGTGCGATTCCGAGCGGTAGTCAGCAGTCAGATTTCCGGCGGCGGCACGCTTTCTAACGTGGCCACCGCGGCTGCGGACAATGCGCCATCCGTTAATGACAGCGCCCAAGTAGTGGTGAATGCGTCCCAGAATCAGGCAATCTCGATTGAGAAATTCGGCCGTAATGTTACGCGCGGTGGAGCGATCAAGCAGACTTCCCTTACGGCATTCCGCAGCGACACGGTGGAATTCTCGATCGTGGTAACCGCACCGAGCAATACGAATCTTTCCAATGTGGTCATTAATGACGTCCTCCCATTTGGTCTGTCATATCTCAGCGGCAGCACTCGGGTGAATGGCGTGACTACGGTAGATGGTTTAGTCAACGATGGCGGCATCAATATCGGATTTCTCAATGCCGGGCAGCAGGCGGTAATCACCTTCCTTGCCAGTGTTAATGCAAACGCCGCTAGCGGCCAGACCTTCGTCAACACGGCCAACGTTCGAGCCAACAACATCGGACCGGTTAACTCCAATCCTGTCTATGTCAGCATTGGCAGCACCGGCGTTGTGGCTGGCGCGCTCAATGTTCGCACTGGTCCGGGCATGACTGCCGGCATCTCCGGTCTGGGCGCTCTCTTGAGTGCTGCCGGATGGTACTTCCGCCGAAAGTTCGGTGTCGACTTACAACTCGGATAACTGACAAACCGGCCCCTGACGGGGCCGGTTTTCGCTTGTATACTTAATCCATGAAAAAGATATTCATTATCGTAGTCGCCATTCTTATAGTAGCTGGTGCGGCTTGGTATTTCATGCGTCCGTCGTCGAGTGCTGCCGTGAAGACCTATATCAACTCCACACTTGGATTTGAAATCAAATACCCGGAAACATGGCGGTCGGAGGAATGCACGTATGATCAATATGGCGTGGTTAGCTTCGGTGACTATACAGAACCGCTGTTGATCTGCAATTCCGATGCCCCGCCGCTTTCGTATGTGAATGTGAATGCGATCGGTCCCATAGGAGAATATGACCGTCTCATTCAGAATACGCAAAATGGGTTAGACAATGTCCAGCGGAGCGATACTGAGCTTGACGGTGAGCCGGCCGTACGGATCTATGGCGAAACTCGGGCTACTGAAGGGCCGGGCGTGCCCGTCGGGATCAAAATGACCCTCGTGTTTACAAAACACGCCGATAAGATTTATCTCGTTTCTCACTGGAACTTGGAAAACAAAGATCACACTGCCGAGCTCGAACAAATGCTCAAGAGTTTCCGATTCACCAACTAACTAAAAACCGGCGCTAGCGCCGGTTTTTAGTTCAGAGTATACTTAGTAAATGGACTCACAACTTCCTCAAACACCTACGCCATTGCCAGAATTGCCAGCCGGGCATAATCATCTTCCAAAGTTTCATGGGCTGCTTGCAACGGTAATTCTCGTTGGTATTACTGCCGTGATCGGCGCGTGGTTTTGGCATAACGCCAACAATGTCGAAGAATATCTCCCTGCACACACGCCACGTCTTCAAGATACTTCTACTTGGAAAACTTATCGCAACGAGGATCTTGGATTTGAATTTAAGTATCCTCCACAAGGAGAAGTGATGGGAGACTTGGAATTATCTCGAGCAGAAGAAAATGGTCTTATTGTATGGCCTGACTCTGTAAGATCTGGAGGAACAGGACTAGTGCTTCATGTTTCTCTTTCATCAAAATCATCTCGCGAGGGAAAGATTGGGACATTTGCTGGTAGGACTGTATATGTATCCGAGTACAAATCTAGTTATGGAGCTGATCTTGAGTATATAATTATTCCAGATTTCAACGATAATATTGATTACGACCTTAGGATTAGTTCAAGTCGTAATCCGGTTTTCGATCAAATCCTCTCCACCTTCAAGTTTATCGAGCCGGGGCAGAGTAGGTATCCTGCTACAAGTTCCCAGAACAAGTTCTTTTTTATGGGTTTTCAGGACAGTGGAATTTTTTCAGTAAATTATGACAGTTCTGGATTATCCAAAATTTTAAACGAATCTGTCTATGCGTCTAAAGTTTCTCCAGATTTTAAGCGCGTTGCCTATATAAAAGAGGATCAAAGCGAAAAGGAGATTAAGGTAAAGCTTTTTGATGTGGCCACAAATAAATCAAGTACAATTGTGCGTCACCCCAAAGACGAGATTGGACCACTAATCAATCAGCTTAAATGGTCCAGAGACAGCAAAATGCTCACTTGGCACTCAGTAAATTACAAAAGTTCGGGTACTGGGGAGGTACACCATATTGCTTATTTAAAGAACGGCGAAGACGTCAGATATGTTCGTAACCCGTATACGGGCTACATAGAATTTCAAAGAATTGACGGATACGGGCTTTCTCCGGATGGGAACTATGTTTATATGATGGGCGATATTGAAAACTCAAAAAGAGAAAGAAAGAGGGCACTGATCCTCTACAACATAGCAAAAGAAGATATCGCCATGTACTTTGATCGAGACGATTTGATTCTTCACGAAATATTTTTTGATATTAACAGCGATCTTTACTTTGCCATTCCTGGTCAATGGATGAAATACGGTCTTACCACAGGCAAGGCGGAAACGTTCAAGAATAAGCCAGGATACTGGGATAAATTAAAGTATGCGGTATATGCTCCGGAAGGCGTAGAAGCTCTTTACTACTGCACCACTGCTATGAAGAGTCTGTGCACTGGAGATGCGCCGACAATGACTAGTGAGAAAAAGATAACTCC
This sequence comes from Candidatus Yanofskybacteria bacterium RIFCSPHIGHO2_02_FULL_50_12, assembly GCA_001794525.1. GTDB lineage: Bacteria > Patescibacteriota > Minisyncoccia > 2-02-FULL-40-12 > GWA2-44-9 > MGJZ01. Next base: position 8,170 of record MGJZ01000001.1, read on the forward strand.
TCTGGGCGAAGTCAGAGGACTCCAAGATTATATTTGGAGCCCTGACAGCAAGAACGCTTTTTATCTTCTTGCTTTAGATAAGGATCCTTTCTGGTGGTATATCTATTCTACAGAGCAGACATCTAAAAAATTAGTGGAAAGCAAATAATGGATCCCTTACCACAAACACCCACCCCGTTACCCGATCCGCCAGCCGGCGGACCGGCACCACACAAACCATTTGCGAAGAAGTTTTTGATTTGGGTGGTTTCAATTCTTATTGTTGCGGGCGCCGTCCTTGGATTCTGGTGGAGCAATTCCCTGATTACGGTTGAGGGGGGAACCCTAGACAATATAAATGGGTTTGAGCGGCAAGAAGGGTTTGACGTTGCCTATGTATGGGATGTGCCAGTTCCGGGTCTAAGAGTAGGGGACGAATTACTAGTTGAACGGCAGTCCGAAGGAGAGGTTGTGTTTTCAAAATGTACCTATACAGACCATCCTTCCATTGAAGAATTTTTTTGCCAAGCTTCCTGGCCTGCCAGATTTGATGAGTATTCCCAAAAGGAGGAAGTCTCCTTTTCTAAGCGGATTTCGCTCGTGGAGTTTGTTAAAGGTAGACGTCCTTCCAACCCAAATCTTACTATTGATCCGACCTCAAAGGTAAATAGTTTTGCAAGTTGTGTGGCAGAGGGGAATCCGGTCATGGAATCAGCACCCGAAAGATGTCGGAGCAAGGAAGGACTTGTCTTTGTAAAATATGATTTATGCACGCAGGTGATTACGTCGGCGAGGAATCCGCAGACGGGTGAAACGCGCGAATTCCCAACGCCTTGCGACGTGCCAGAAGGCTGGGTTAAGATTTAAATAATATGGGATTTTTCCAAGAGTATTTGAGCTATAGAAATAAGCAAACAAAGAAGTTTTTACCGTTGCTTCCATGGATTATTATTATCATACTAGTATTGTTTATAGCGTTTGGGATTGGCTATTGACTGGTGGTATGGTGGTTTGCTATACTATTGAAGCAAAACAAACTATGGGTAACTCACTACAACTTCTGCAAAAAAGCGGCTAAACACCACCAGAATTTGTGTGTTTCTAACTGAGCCGCGCAAGCGGTTTTTTCAGCGGAAAATTCGCGACCGAACGTGGACAGCAACGATTGATCATCTTACAGGTGCGCAATCGTTGCTAGCCAATGATCGAACCTCGACAATTAAATTAGTTAGTGGGTATCTCGTTCGAAAGAACGAGGTGCATAAAATCACCAAAAAATTAGTGTAAGGAATCATTCATCAAGCGATTATTCATTCGTGATTCGCGCAAGCGAATCACAGCAAGGGCGTACGGAGGATGCCTTGACACAAAGAGGCGATGAAGGACGTAGCGTGACTGCGATAAGCTTCGGGGAGCCGTCTAGCAGGCTTTGATCCGGAGATGTCCGAATGGGGAAACCCCGTCGTGTGAACCACGATGACTCTGCGCAAGCAGGGAGCGTACCTGGGGAAGTGAAACATCTCAGTACCCAGAGGAAAAGAAATAGAATAGATGCCCCGAGTAGCGGCGAGCGAAAAGGGCAAAGCCTAAACTTTTTTCTTGTTATGCAAATAACAGGGAAGGAGGGTAATAAGGGCAGAACACTGAACTTTTGACTTTGCACAGACACATCATGTGCAGGGTCAAAACTTCTAAAGAGTTACAAATTGAAATGCTAGCAGAACGGCCTTGGAACAGCCGGCCACAGCGGGTGACAGCCCCGTACGCGAAAGCGTTTCAACTCTTGTTTTGTTTCTTGAGTAGCCCGGGATAAGATTGTCCTGGGTGAATTCGTCCATACTACTGGATAAGGCTAAATACTCTTTGTGATCGATAGTGAACCAGTACCGTGAGGGAAAGGCGAAAAGAACCCCGGCGAGGGGAGTGAAATAGAAACTGAAACCGTATGCCTACAAAGAGCCGGAGCCTGCCGTCGCGAGACGTCGGGTGACGGTGTGCCTATTGAAGAATGACCCAACGAGTTTACTTAACCTGCACTGTAAGTCCCTCTGGGACGGACGGAAAGGGAAACCGAGTGTTAATAGCGCGTTTAAGAACTTTCACACAGTGGCTTTAGGGCCATCGTGTGAAAATTCTTTATGCAGGTTAGGTAAGACCCGAAGCCAGGTGAGCTAACCATGAGCAGGGTGAAGTTCGGCGAAAGCCGAATGGAGGCCCGAACCGTTTGGCCGCTCAATGCCATCGGATGACTTGTGGTTTGGAGTGAAAAGCTTATCGAACCTGGTAATAGCTGGTTCTCCCCGAAATGTCTTTAGGGACAGCGGGATATAGTAGCGAAGGGGGTAGAGCACTGATTGGTTCGCCGTGCCCGCAAGGGTAGGCCTACCAGACAAACTCCGAATACCTTCGTGCAATGTATCCCAGTGAGTATGCGAGGGCGAAGCTTCGTGTACGCAAGGGAAACAGCCCAGATCACCAATTAAGGTCCCAAAATCTAAACTAAGTGAAAAGGAAGTTCTGTGCCTTAGACAGGTAGGAGGTTGGCTTAGAAGCAGCCACCCTTTAAAGAGTGCGTAATAGCTCACTACTCGATCCGCCTTCGGGCGGGAGGCACGGTGCGCCGAAAATGTATAGGGGCTAAGTTTAGTACCGAAATTGTGGGTTCGCATTTATTTATATATTTGCGAGCGGTAGGGGAGCATTCCCATCTGCTGTGAAGGTGAACTGTGAAGTTTGCTGGAGCGTTGGGAAGGGAGAATGTTGGGATGAGTAACCGCAAGTGATGTGAAAACCATCACCGCCGTAAGTCCAAGGTTTCCTCCGCGATGACAATCATCGGAGGGTGAGGCGATCCTAAGTGTAAGGCGGCTTTCGGGCCGACGATCATGATGGCCAGCCGGTTAATATTCCGGCCCTTGGGCAGTGTTCGAAGGAGTGACGGAGCGCAGTACATCAGGCGCATTATTGGATTTGACGTGCATTGCGTAGGGATGGGACACAGGCAAATCCGTGTCCGGCC
>MGJZ01000001.1:11202-16513 GCA_001794525.1 Candidatus Yanofskybacteria bacterium RIFCSPHIGHO2_02_FULL_50_12
GCGAAATTCAGCCGAGCACGCTTCCAAGAAAAACTTCTAAGTTATGCAGAAACCAAAACGTACCGCAAAACCGACGCAGGTGGACTGGCATCAGTGTGCCAAGGCGAACGGGTGATTATTGGCTAAGGAACTCGGCAAAAAAGCGGCCGTACCTTCGGTATAAGGCCTGCCCATCGCAAGATGGGCCGCAGCGAAAGAACCCCTGGCGACTGTTTATCTAAAACACAACTCCGTGCTAAGGCGCAAGCCGATGTATACGGGGTGACGCTTGTCCGGTGCCGGAACGTTAACGGTTGAAGTGGTGTGCCGCAAGGTGCATTGCGGAAGCCCGAAGCGCCGGTGAACGACGGCAGTAACTATAACTGTCTAAAAGTTCTGCACATCTAGCTATAGGTGTTCAGAAGAGCTTAGACGGTTACAGATAAGATAAATAGAGGTAGCTGCTTATCGAGCTAAGCTCGATGCTCTCAAAATATATTCGACCATATGCTGGAAAGTCTGTGGATAAAATCCTAAGTATTGAGTGCTACTTATGGTAAAATGATACCATGAGTAAAAATGTATCTCATGCAGATAATCAGCAGGAAAGATTAAGACTGGAAGGTTGGATCAGCGGATTTGTAGATGGCGAGGGATGCTTTACCATAAGCATCATTCGCAATCCATATGGCTGGCAAGTATTTCCAGAGTTTGTGGTAAGTCAAGGCGAAAAGAGTCGTGCCGCTCTAAAGAAAATAGAAAACTTCTTTGGATGCGGTTACATTAATCTTAATACACGCAGAGACAATCATCACGAACAAATGTTGAAATACTGTGTCAGATCAATCCAAGATCTAAACGACGCTATCATCCCATTCTTTGAAGTAAATAAACTGAAAACTTACAAGCAAAAGGATTTTCAGGTGTTTCGCAAAGTTATCAGACTGATGACCCAAAAGAAACATCGAACAGAGAAGGGGCTAGACAAGATACGTTCTCTGCTTCAAACAATGAATCGGAGAAAATGCAAAGTCTTAAAATCCTCAGAGACTATACGTCGAACTGATATATTATCAGAAAATATAGTCCGGTCTTCACGGCGACGTGAAGGGTAGAAATACCGCAACAGATTTGTTGTAACATATCAAGCGAAATACCTTGTGGGGTAAGTTCCCACGCGCATGAATAGCGGAACGACTGGGGGACTGTCTCAGCCAATAGCCCGGTGAAAATGCAATGTCAGTAAAGATGCTGACTACCCGCACCTAGACGGGAAGACCCCGGAAGCTTCACTGCAGCTTGGTATTGGTCTACGAGTTGTTATGCGTAGCGTAGTGAGTAGGATTTGAAGTCCCGATTTCGGTCGGGATGGATCCGCCAATGAAACACTCATCTTAACGATTTGTAGCTCTAACCGGCCCCTCCCTTTCAGTAAATGAAATAGAGGAATGTATAAGCTTTCGAGTAATATCGGGAGTTTTATCATACTTTCAATCATAGATTGAAAGGGAGGGATCGAGACAGTGCCTGGTGGGCAGTTTAAGTGGGGCACTTGCCTTTATCAAATCAAAATTCAAAAAGTTGGTTTGGTAAAGCCCAGGTGCTCCAGAGAATTTAAATTTCTCGAAACAAAAATTAGGGGGTGTTGTAGAAATACAACAGGAATCAGCTATATCGGGGAATATCTTTTAAAAGAGACAATCCCGAGGGAAGTCGTAATTGACCCCGTAGAGACTGTACGCTGAATCAGTAATTTTCTTTGGAAAACTAGAAAGTTCCTGAATAATATAGTCCGAACTGTATGGTGACATGCAGAGCATGACAGAAATGTTTATGCCAATAACGAAAGTTATTTGTAACACAATTGCCTAAAGAGTAATGGAGGCGTTCATCAAGGTTGGCTAGTTCCGGATGGACATCGGAACGATAGCGTAAAGGCAAAAGCCAGCTTAACTGCAAGACGGATATGTCGCGCAGATGCGAAAGCAGGACTTAGTGAACCGACGCTACCTCGTAGGAGGGGCGAAGATCAACAGATAAAAGCTACTCCGGGGATAACAGGCTAGTACTGCCCGAGCGTTCACAGCGACGGCAGTGTTCGGCACCTCGATGTCGGCTCGGCTTATCCTGGGACTGAAGAAGGCCCCAAGGGTTTGGCTGTTCGCCAATTAAAAAGCTACGCGAGCTGGGTAAGTAAAAATGAGCCCAACTGTTCTGGGCATCGAAGGCTCAATTTTGAGCTGTTAAAAAGAACGAAAAACTGACTCATATCGGAGGAGCCCTAATGTTTTTAAACATGGGCAATTCCGAGGGAAGTCGCCAAGATGGATTTGGTTGACCCCGTAACGACTTGATTCTCCAAAGATTGAAGAATCAGGTAATGGCTCTTTAGTCATTACAAAACGTCAGTCCGATTTGGAAAAATCGGAAAGGTATAGTCTATACTGTTCGGAAGAACAGATTTAATATTACGAAAGTAATAATATGTCAAACCGTCGTGAGACAGGTTGGTCCATATCTGGTGCGGGCGTTGAAGTTTGAGGAGGGTTGTCCCTAGTAAAGTAATTGCTACTTCACGAAGTAATTCGTGATGACAACTCGGCTAATAACGGTGGAATCTTAGATATTTGGGTTCGTTGATAACTCTGATTGATTAGGTCCAAAAATCGGAGTACAATTTACTTGAGGACCAGGAAATAATCTAAGACAATATCGTGGGAAGTCGATCAAATAATGATTTAGCGTATATAGCAGGATTTCTTGATGGTGACGGAAGCTTAATGCTTCAAATTAAAAAACGTCACGATGGGAAAAGGAAATGGCGTTTCATGGCCACGATCTGTTTTTATCAAGACAGTCGACATGAGTCTCCATTATCCTGGATACGTTCAGTGCTTGGAATTGGTTATGTGTCGAAGCGCAATGACGGAATGTCGGAACTGCGAATCAATGGATTCAAGCAGGTTCAAGATATTCTGAAAAAGCTGATGCCATTCATCAAGTTTAAAGATGAGCAGGCAAAAGCCTTATATTACGCAACAGAGATACTGACCAAAGCTCAAGATTTAAAATCGCTTAAGAAATTAATTGATTGTGTCTTGAAGATCCAAGAGCATAATTACGCTGCAAAACGTAAGAAGACAAAACAGGAGTTGTATTCATTGTTAGATTTGACCCCGTAACGACTTGTTCCCGAGCTTAGAAATGAGTGGAGGACGGATGGAGAGCTTCAAGCGACCGAAGGGTCGCGCAGTACCCAGCGCCAGTAGGCGGCGGGTATTAGTTCAGTCTCCATAAGATGCCGATCCCCGATCCTTTTAAAGGGGGGGAAAGATATAGTCTGCACCCATGGTGACATGGGAAATCGATTCTGTATTCGTATCATTCGCATACATTCGTGTATTTGCATTGTGGTGCGAGCAGAGCGAGTATGTGACGAGAGGACCGGGATGAACGAACCTCTGGTCTACCAGCTGTTCTGCCAAGAGCAGCGCTGGGTAGCTATGTTCGGTTCTGATAAGCGCTGAAAGCATATAAGCGCGAAGCAGGCTCCAAGATTAGACTTCTTGCGGCGTAAGCCGCGTAGACTCCTTGTAGATTACGAGGTTGATAGGGCTCAGATGTACGCACGGTGACGTGCTTAGTCGAGAGCTACTAATATGTCGAAATAGTAATCGCTTGATTCATGTTTCCTTTGGTAAAATTTTAATCCACTAACTAACCCAGTATATCTTCTGTGACAGGCCTTTGGCTTGGCTATTCGCTAGCGAATAGCTTGTCGCGGTAGTATTACTGGGCTAAAAAAGTTGTAGCCAGTGTAAGGTAGCTATGTCGCGAGTGCTCCACCTGATCCCATTCCGAACTCAGAAGTGAAATCTCGCGGAGCCCATGATAGTCGGACTTATCCGGCGAAAGTAGGTAGCTGCCCTACAGTGGTTGGAACTCAAACGATGCCCATTCGGTGCGGGGCCATGCTCAGAAGCCTGCCCTGTCACTAAACAAGCATTTTCCGTTATGCCTCATGCGGAAGCATGTGTTGGCATATGCTTTATTGCAAAAAATTTGATATTTAAGTAGATTGTTGTATTGGAGGCGCTATGCAACTTTCCTTTACACCCGCGAATGGCGGTAATCCGATCGACATAAAGGGCATGAGGAGAACGCAACTTCTCGAACATGCTAAATCCGCTCACGGCGAACTCCTTACACGGATTGTTCAGCAGGAGGTCTACGAAGGCGAGGGGAATGCGGCTCCGTCGATGTATGAAGAACTTGCGTTGATGGAGCGTGACATCAAGAAATTAAAGCGTCGCGTGAAAAGGTCAAAGCGACGATAGTGTACGATTTCCCATCGACAAAGGGGGCTACCAAGCCCCCAATTGTTTTGTTAGTATAGTTTTGTGAACGAACAGCCGCAAAACCCAGAATTAACTCTGAAACAGCGTTTGCTTGAGGCCGTAAAGGAAAAGGGTCCGGATAGTTCAGAAGCCAAAGCTTTATTCTTAGAGTGGACCATGTCCCAAGAAAGAATCGCCGATCAAGCTCCCGGTCCGTTTGGCCGCTATGAGTTGGCGCTGAAGCGAGCCCATCTATTTCACGATGCCGGATTGATTCAGGATGCTCGTCAGGCATTGGAAGATGCTTTGACGATGGCGGCGCAAGAATTCGAACCGGAATATTGGGATAAGATCCGAGACGAATTAGAAAGATTTAAATAAAGTATTATGCCCAGAACTTTTAAAAGAATTTTTATAGGTGCAATTTATTTGGTGATTTTCGGCGCAATCATCGGCGGAACTTATTGGTACAAGACCAAACCGACTTGTTTTGACGGCAGACAGAACGGCCAAGAGGAAGGTGTTGACTGTGGCACGCTGGCCTGCGGCAAAGCCTGTTCCGTGGCCATTAAGGAGATAAAGATCCAGACGGCTGAATTCGTAACCGCCAAAGACGGCATTTCGGAAGCGGTCATGGAAATTTATAATCCCAATGTCGGCCAGGCGATTGCCGACGGGGCCCACACTCTAATTTTTGAAGATTTTTCAGGCAACGAGACTAAGAGATTTGAAGGAAATAAATTTTATATTTTCCCGGGCCAGACCAAGCTCATCGTCCGCGGCAATATTCCGGGTATCCCCGCGGGCTCAAAAATGCGGATAGAACTAGAGAGTATTAATTGGCGCGAAACGGGAGATTTGCCGAATGCGGCTTTTGCGGTCCGGCAGGAAGCTTTATTGCCCGGAATTCAAAGTTCTTATGAGGCTGTCGTCTCTAATAATTCGGATTACGATTTTAAAAAAGTTGATGTTGCCGTCGTTGTCCGCGATTCGTC
>MGJZ01000001.1:16523-16995 GCA_001794525.1 Candidatus Yanofskybacteria bacterium RIFCSPHIGHO2_02_FULL_50_12
ATCTAGTTACCGCGGTGACGACCAATATCCAGACTTTTCTGGCTCGCACCAACCGCTCGTTTAAAGTCTCCTGGCCCTTTGAACTGCCAGCAGACGCGGTCGTCAGGACGCATGTCGAAACGAACTTGCTTGACGACTCCAATTTCATAAAAAGCGCCGGCAGGACAGGGGAATTCCCAAGATAAATGCGCAGATTTATTCGCAACTACTTATCCGGCATTGATAAGCCGCTTTTCGTTACAGTCGCGGCTCTTTGCGTTTTCAGTATTTTCAATATTTACGGGATAGGCGGCTCCCAGAATCCTTTTTTCCAGAAACAGATAATCTTTGTAATTTTGGGCGTTATTTTAATGAGTTTGTTTTCGTACTTTAATTACCGCTATTTAAAAAATTATCCCTGGCCGGTGTTCGTCCTCTATGTCGGTTCAGTGATATTGCTTTTAGCCCCGTTTTTATTTCCGACGATCCGCGG
>MGJZ01000001.1:17018-18967 GCA_001794525.1 Candidatus Yanofskybacteria bacterium RIFCSPHIGHO2_02_FULL_50_12
GTGTTTTCACATTCGAACCGGCAGAATTCATGAAACTAGCCATCATTATTCTGATGGCTAAATATTTTTCCCAGCGGCACATCCATATCAATGATTATCGGCACGTTATCGTTTCGGGCCTCTATTGCCTGATCCCGATAGGCATCACCCTTCTTCAGCCGGATTTGGGCTCGGCAATCATTATGCTGATGATCTGGCTGGGGATGCTGGTCGCTGTAGGCTTAAACCGCCGTCAGATCTTCAGCCTGGTTGTGCTGATTGTCATCGCCGCCGTGGCGGCCTGGATGTTCGCTCTCAAGCCCTATCAACAAACTAGGATCGTCTCTTTCTTGAATCCCGGGAGCGATCCTTACGGTAGTGGATATAATCTGATCCAGTCCAAGATTGCTGTCGGGGCGGGAGGCTGGTTTGGCAACGGCTGGGGCCGGGGCACTCAGACGCGCAACGGTTTCCTGCCTGAACCGTATAATGATTTTGTATTCTCTGCCACGGCCGAACAGTTCGGGCTTTTCGGCATCGCGCTCATTTTGGCGGGAATAATATTTATCTTCCGGCGGATTTTATATATTGGCCAGCTGGCGCCATCTAATTTTGGCCGGCTCTTTGCGGTCGGTATCACAATCTTGATTGCTGCTCATGCCATCATCGGGGCTGGCGTGAATGTGGGGCTGTTCCCGATAACAGGAATTCCTTTCCCGTTCATAAGCTCCGGCGGCAGTAATCTCTTGTCTTTACTGATCGGTCTGGGTATTCTGCAAAGCATCAAGAGATACAGTTAATGGAGAAGTATCTAGTATGCGATCGGGAATACTTAATACTTAATACATAATACTAACCATGGAGCTAATCATTTCTAAAAAAAGCAGTACAGAAATTGAGTTAAAGTTTATCGTTGACGGCGAGGCTCGGGATATGTTGATAATCCCTCTTGATTTTAATCTCGATAACATGTTGGTAACTTCTATTGACAGAATCTTCAAAAAGAATAGAATTAGCAAGGTGTCACCCTTAGAGGTGATTTTGCTGGGTTTTGACGATAAGTCGAGCATGGCGACAATGATCGCCCAAACTGTCTCCCAAGCTTTAAAAGTCAAGTAAATTGGGGGCTATCGAGTGGACAGGGTTACGTCCGTATTCGCTCGATAGCTAACAATTCGCCCACTTTGTCCTGGATGTATTCTGTAAAATAAGCGTCAATTAAAAAGCCCACGCGTCTCACGATTAAGCGTGCGGCTTTTTATCGTCGCAATTCCCGCATCTATTAGTCAAAGAACCGGCGGAGCCCTGGCTCGAGTCTTTTAATATCCATGACCCGTAAAATATTTTCAAAATTCGATCTCGACCAGTTTGAAGCTCCGAACCTGGTTCAGGTTCAGCTGGATTCCTACAAATGGTTTTTAGACATCGGTTTCAAAGAGCTTTTAGCCGAGATTTCTCCGATCGTAGACTGGACTGGAAAGGAACTCGAATTAAGTTTTTTGGATTACCGGCTCGAGGAACCTAAATATGAAGAAAGAACCGCTATTGAAAAAAACATCACCTACGAAGCGCCGCTGAAGGTGCAAATAGGCCTCAAGAATAAAAAAACCGGCCAGTACCGTGAGCAGGAATTATTCATCGCTGATTTCCCGCTCATGACCCCTCGAGGCACTTTTATCATTAATGGTGTCGAGCGCGTGGTCATTTCCCAGCTCATTCGCAGCCCCGGAGCGTTGTTCTCGCTTTCCAGATCCAGCCGCCATCAGCGGTTTTTTGGCGCAAAATTAATCCCCCTGCGCGGAGCGTGGCTGGAGTTTGAGACTGAATATAATGGCGTAATTTCGGTCCGCATTGATCGCAAGCGTAAGGTCGCGGCGACGGCTTTATTAAGAGCCCTTGGTCTTTCCAAAGACGAAGATATAAAGAAAGCCTTCGAGGACATAGACACGGATCCAAACATGAAGTACATG
>MGJZ01000002.1:0-9160 GCA_001794525.1 Candidatus Yanofskybacteria bacterium RIFCSPHIGHO2_02_FULL_50_12
AATTTATTATTAAACCAACGCCGCCCTTGCGGGCGGCGTTGGCGGTACATCGTAAGCCGGGTTCTGTTTCCGCCTCCGTCAGCTGACGGAGGCGGATGACAATCATTTATCTAGCCCCGGCATTGCTGCCGAGGTCAAGCGGTCTACTTGTCTTGCGCCGCCAATGGCGGGGCAGTTTGACCTTGCACTCCAGTAAGGATTTAGCCGTTTCACTTCCGATCTTGTATCCCCGATCGGAGTTAAGCTGTAGCCGTTGATCAAGTCAATGGCTTGGGTTTAGCTTGCCGGTCCTTTCGAACCAAAGCCGTCGCTGCTCGCACCTCTCGCATTGCTGCGGACGGGAATTACCCGCTACCGTTCTTTCGCCATAGGCGACTAGTGTCCGGACTTTCCTCTCGCCATAGGCGAGCGATTGTCTGATGTACCTCCAGTATTGTACCACACAACGCCCTCTTTTACAAACTCAACTTACTAGCCTCCCGATCGAGGGCCTGGTTGACTAATACGTCAGCTTCGGCGTTTTTGGCCCGATCAACGTGATGAAATGAAATCGTAGCACCCAAATCAATCTTAAGATTCCATATTTCGATAAAAAATCCTTGGATCCCCGGCTCTTTAATTTTGTATCCTCCGTTCAGCTGCTTCACCATGAGCTCGCTATCCGCGTAGCACTCGATCACGGCGCCGGCCAGTTCTGCCGAACCGGCCAGAGACTTTAATTTTTTAAGCGCGAAGATAAGAGCTCGATACTCGGCTTCGTTGTTCGTCGTCTCGCCGATGTATTCTTGATAGAGTTTTTTGCCAATTTTAGGACCATCGATGACAACGCCGATTGCCGCCGGTCCCGGATTACCTCTTGCACCTCCGTCAGTATAGATAATATATTTATTTTTCATGATAGTTCGGATCGTAAGGACTGATAACCTTCCAGGGCAAAGGACTCCCAAGGGGCAAGCGGAAGTTAGCGGCCCGTATATGTCCGCCGCCGCCGTATTTACCGGATAATTTAGTAAGATCCAGGTCTGATATTCCTCGCAAAGAAATGGAAATCTCTTCCGGAGTATAGCTCCATACGATTCCAAACGGGGGCTTGAGAATAGCAGATTGATTTCCAATCTCGCTTCTAAAGTATCGGGGTGCATTTACTGCAATCACTTCGTAGCCTTCAAAATCAACTATTTGACCTTGTTGAGTAATAATTAAATCAACTACACTTCTTCGATATTCAACTAAAATCTTGCCTTGATCTGCAAAAATATTTCTTTCTTGTTCTTTTTCCATAGTCTCTGCCAGCCTATTCCAATCCGTAAAATTTCGCGAATATTTGAAATCAATATAATTCAATACTGAATCCGAGTTTTGGATTTTCAAGTTCCAAAGATCACTGTCTTCAACATATAAGCAGAGTTGGGGCACAGGTTTGTCTGGATGAAAATACTGCCAGGCAAGCACAGCACCACAGTGGTTTTTATCATAGACTGATCCGGGTAAACTTTTTACCACTTCCTCGCGACTAACATGGTGATCAATGACTACCACGGACTTGGCTTCCTGGATGATTGGTTCCAGATTTTCTCGAGTAGGACAATAATCCAAAAAATATACTTCTTTCCCGTTGACGGAAATAAGCTGCTTTTCTTCTTTTAAGTTAGACCAGATGACTGGAATATACCGGGCTTCATCACCGAATTTTTTCCAGGCCGCCCAGGCGGCGGTAAAGCCATCACGACAAAGTCCGTGATAAAACACGATGATCTCTTTATTCATATTCGAGTGCGACTAATCCCGGCAGCTTTTTGCCGCTTAGAAACGCGAGCATGGCACCGCCGCCGGTGGAAACAAAATCGAATTGATCCAGCAGTCCCAGTCGATTCACGGCCGCGATCGTGTCGCCGCCGCCCATAATCTTAACTGCGGATGAGGCCGCGATCGCTTTGGCGATTTCGTCTGTTCCTTTAGCAAACGCCTGATTCTCAAATAACCCCATCGGGCCGTTCCAGACTATCATTTTGGCTTGAGAGATGATGTCCATATATGAATGCATCGTGCCATCGCCGATATCAAGAATTTTATTATCAAAGACGATGAAATCAGTCGGCGTAAACAAGCGCGGATCTTGCAGATCCAAGCCGACAAGAAGTTCTTTTGAATTTTCGTCCACGACCGAACTGCCCATGTCCTGCCCTTTTTCTTTGAGAATATCGTTTGCCACAACGCCGCCGGTCAAAATATATTCGCTTTTATCGAGGAAATGCCGAATAACCGGTACTTTGGTGCTGGCCTTCGCACCGCCAATGATGATTATCTTGCCTTCCTTCGACACATTGATCGCATCCGAAAGCCGATTAACTTCCTCCTCGATCACGAAGCCTGCGTACGCGGGCAATATCTTTGCGATCACCGATACCGAAGCGTTTTCCCGATGGCAGACTGCAAACGCGTTGTTGACATAATAATCGAATCCTTCCCCTAGTTGTTTTGCAAATTCGGGATCGTTTTTTTCTTCACCTTCATTCTGTCGGAGATTGTCTAGCAATGCCGGCTGCGCCTGCCTGCCGGCAGGCAGGTATCTTTCCAGATACGAACCAACCTCCGAGACTGTTTTAATAAAATTAATCTCATGGCCGAGCAAGACATGCAGTTGCGGAATAAGACTCGCGAACGACTTACCAACCGACTCATCCGAAATATGAGAAACTATCACTACGTGGGCACCCTGATTAATTAAATGATCAAGCGTCTCTTTTTGTTTTTTGATCCGAAATGATTCTTGGATTTCCCCTTTGTCATCCACGGGCACGTCAAAATCAACCCGCAACAAAACTTTTTTTCCTTTTAAATCCGTGAGATCTCTAACCGTTTTCATATTTGTTTGAGAATTTCGACGAATTGTTCTTTGTCGACGCTAGCACCGCCGACCAGAACGCCGGCAAGCTCGTCTAAGGAGAGGAAATCATTTGCGTTTTTTGAGGTAACTGAACCGCCATACAACACCTTCAGTGAGTTTCCATTTTCCAATTTCCATTTTCCAATTATGAAATCTTTGATAATTCGTACCGATTCAAGGGTTGATTCGGGATTATCGGGTCTAGTGTTGGGGTTGGTTGAGATTGCCCAGACCGGTTCATAAGCAATCAAGCATTTACTGACTTGGTCGGCTGACAATCCACCGAAGGTGGCATCGAGTTGGCTGGCGAGAAATTCTTTATAATGATCATCGCGTTCCTTTTCACCTACACATACAATCGGTGTCAGTTCATGCTCTAGGGCAGTTTCAATCTTTTGATTTACAACAATATCGCTCTCCCCTAATTTCCAGCGCCGTTCAGAATGACCAACGATGACATGGCGCACGCCAAGCTTCTGCAGCATGGCGCCGGAAATCTCGCCGGTGAGCGCTGTTGACTCAGTCAGAGCGATGTCTTGAGCGCCCAATTCCACGCGGCCGCCCAGCGAAGTTGTATTCAACAACTTGCCGACTTCTTCCAGAAATACGAATGGAGGGCATACGACTAAAGAATTATCTTTCTCCGGCACCGATTCCAGGTATTGGCTAACCGCATCCAAAATCCCCTCGGCTTCAGCCCAAGAATCAGGATGCATCTTCCAGTTAGCTACAATATACTTTTTCATTATTCGTGTGTGAGATGTTTCCTTTTTCGATGGCGATACCAATACCATACCACCAAAATCAGAATTGCAGCAGCCAGAACATAATTAAGCTTTTCTAAATACCGAATGACTGTTTCGAAATGATCACCGGCCTTAATACCCAGAATGACATAGATGAAATTCCACGGAAAAGACCAGATGAGCGTATGGATTAGGAATTTTCGGATGTCCATTCGAGCTACGCCCGCCACAACGGGCACCAGACTTCGAAGGGTAGTTGGCAAAAGATAGCCAAAGATTAGAATTCGACTACCATAACGAGAAGACCAACGATCAAGGTGACCCAGCTCGTGTTTTGAAATTAAAAAATATCGGCCATGAGACTCAAGAAACGGTCGGCCGCCCTGGCGAAAAATTACATAGAGCCCTAGATTCCCCAACAACCCGCCGATCGTTACCCAAGCCATCACCGGCCAGAGTCCAAATACCCCCTGGCTGACCAGAATACCGAACGCCGGCAGAATAATTTCTGCCGGCGTGAAAAACACCGTCAAGCGATCCAAAAAAGACAAGAGAAAAACCCCCGAGTATCCCAAGGTGCCCAACAGACCGACTACCCACACAATCCATGAAGACAGAAAATCAAACATGCGCGTTTCGCAGCTGTTCGGCGGCTTCATCCGGATCAACCGGATTTACGAATACGTTCGTCCCGAATTCAAGCCCCGCATCGATGGAGAACCGCGGCATAATCTCGATGTGCCAATGATAGAAATCATAGGAAGGGGCATCCGCGCGTTTGGGCGGCGCGGTATGGATGAAAAAATTATAATCAGCATTCCCTAGCGCATGATCGAGGCGGCCGATTGCCTGATTAAGCGCCTGGGCCAATTGCGGCAGATCGTCGGCGGACATCTCTCCGAAATACGCGCTCGCCGACTTGGGGAAAATACGCATCTCATACGGAGTCCGGCTGACGAACGGACAAAGCACGATGAATTTTTCATTCTCGAAAATAATACGCTTCTGTTCGTCGCGTTCCCACTGGAGCAGCACTTCATGCACCCGCTTGCCTGTTTTTTCGAAATAATCCTGCGCCCCGCGGATATTTTTCAGAATGCCTGTCGGAATAATCGGCATCGAAAGGATCTGGGAGTGATTGTGATAAATCGATGCCCCGGCTAGGTGGCCGTGATTATGAAAGATCATCACATATTCGCCGCAGTTGTCGGCGGCGATCGTCTTGAACCGGTCCAGGTACGCCTGCAAGACCTCGGCTGTTTCCGCCTCGGTGAATTGGGCGAAATGCTTCTCATGATCCCGAGTAATCACCAATTCGTGAAACCCTGCTCCTTCGGCCACGAGAAAAGGGCCGCGAGCGACAGCTGGCACACAGATACCGTGTTTAAGCGCAGGAAATTTATTTGGCAAAACTACCGTTGTCCAGCCTGCCCCGACCAGCGCGTCGGGGTCGGATATATCAACCGCTTTTCCCTGATAATATGCTGCCACAGGTTTTTCCTGATTTGAAAGCTTATGGGGCTCAAATAGACACTCTTCGGCCGTCTGATAAAAAGCGTCCTTTTCCTTTGCGCCTGGCCGCTTGGCTCGCTGGGTCGCGAACAGCACCCAATCGCCGGACACCGGATCTTGTCTGAATTCGTTAAGCATAAACCGGCTTCTTTTTATATTTGCCTGTCAGCAGATTTAACCTTATTTTAACGGTTTCGAGCAGAACTTGAACATACGCGTACAGACTCACTTTGGAAGTCTCAATGTCGTTATTCCACTCCACGCCGACTTCCTTGATTTTGTGTCCGTACTTGCGGGCCAAGGCCAGCACTTCAATATCGAATCCCCAGCGGTTAATTCGTAGTTGTGGAAAAATATCGTCAGCCGCGCTGGCGGAGAATATTTTAAATCCACGCTGAGTATCATGAATCCCGGGCACAGCCATTATCTGGATAAATAGGTTACCCATCTTGCCGAATAAAATCCGCCACCAAGGTTCGCTGCCTTGCATGACCTTTTTCCCTTCTACTGCGATCGAACCAATCACTACATCATAGCTTTGCTGAAAGAATGGCATCATCTTAGCGAGCTCGTTTATCTTTGTGGCATTGTCCGCATCCATAAAGAGGCGGTATTGGCCGGAAGCCTGGAGCATGCCGGTCTTGACCGCATAGCCTTTGCCGACCGTGCCCTGATAACTGATAATGCGCAGAGTCGGAATTGCTGATTTTATATCATTCAATAATTCCTCTGTCCGATCAGTGCTGTTATTAACCACTACAATAATTTCGTGATCAATCGATCGGCCCGTTAAGTAATCAAAAACCGACTGAACGGTCGTACGAATATGCCTCTCGTCGTTCTTGGTCGGGATGATGACGGAAAGATACATGGTATACTGAAAACTAACACATCTATTTGCGTTTTTCCAGGCATCTGGAGTAGTATACGTTCCGGCTCGAATATGGAATACCCTGTAATCACGATCGACATCAAATCGGCCAATTATCCAGAACGGCTCAAACAGATCGGCAACCCGCCTCGGCAATTATATTGCCGAGGCGACATCAGCCTACTGCAGACCGAGTGTTTCGGCGTAGTCGGCACCAGGATGATCACTAGCTATGGCAAAGAAGCAGTTCAGCAGTTTGTTCCCGGACTAGCCCGGCACTTTACAATAGTGAGCGGTCTAGCCATCGGCATTGATGCAAGCGCCCACAAGCGGACATTGGAAACTAGCGGCAAAACTATCGCGGTCTTGGGGTCCGGTATTAATGACAAGCATATCTACCCGGTATCCAATCAAAAGTTGGCTCATGAAATCTTGGAAAACGGCGGGCTAATCACTTCGGAGTACAAGCCCGATACGAAAGCCAGGGATAACATGTTCCCAGAGCGAAATCGGATCATCAGCGGACTATCAAAGGGGGTGCTCATCATCGAGGCCGATGATAAAAGTGGTTCCTTGATTACCGCGAGATTAGCAGTTGAACAAAATCGGGATGTCTTCGCCGTGCCGGGCAGTATTTTCTCGCCTAAATCGCGCGGCACCAATCAACTCATTCAGCGCGGCGCGAAACTCGTTTCCACGCTCGATGACATCATCCAAGATTATTCCATGCTAGACTTGAAGCTGCCGGCACGGAACGCGAATCCTACGGAAGCTTCTATCCTGGCAGTACTGGAAACGAACGGACCGCTCAATACGGATGAAATTATCAGGCATACTCAGAAAGAAGCGCCGGAGATCATGGTCGCCCTGTCGATGATGGAGATCAAAGGCATGGTCCGCCAAATGGCCAACGGTATTTTTCGCAAAGCCGACTGAGAATTATCATTGATCACTAATTATTAATCAGATATGCAACTTATCATAGTCGAAAGCCCTACCAAGGCCCGAACAATCTCGAAATTCCTGGGCAAAAACTTTCTAATCAAGTCTTCTTTCGGCCATATCCGCGATTTACCGAAATCAAAACTCGGTATTGATGTGGAACATGACTTCGAGCCTTCATATCTTATTCCGGCCAAGGCCAAAAAAATCGTGGCCGAATTAAAGAAGGATGCTGTCGAAGCTGATTCTGTGGTTCTGGCCACCGATCCTGACCGGGAAGGCGAAGCAATCGCCTGGCACCTCGCCCACGCCCTTGGTTTGGATAAAAAATCAACCGAGAAGAAGGTGGGGCGGGTGGTTTTCCACGAAATCACCAAGTCGGCCATCGAGCATGCTATCGAACATCCGCGTGACATCGACCAGCATCTGGTGGATGCCCAGCAGGCTCGGCGGGTTTTAGATCGCCTCGTCGGTTACAAGCTCTCCCCGTTTCTTTGGAAGAAAATCCGGTCCGGCCTCTCGGCCGGACGCGTGCAATCGGTCGCGGTCCGCCTGATCGTCGAACGCGAGCGGGAAATCCAGAAATTCGTACCCCAGGAATACTGGTCCGTCGAAGCAACGCTTTCCAAAAAAGACGAGGATAAACATTTTAAAGCCCGGCTGATCAAGGACGGAGATAAACCGATTGATCGGCTGGCTATCAAGTCGGAAGCCGAGGCTACCAAAATCACCGCTGAACTTGCCGGTGCAGAATATCGCGTCATCGAGGTCACTAAAAAAGAAGTTCATCGCTCGCCTGCTCCGCCATTCACTACTTCGACGCTCCAGCAGGAAGCCTCGCGTAAGCTCGGTTTCTCGGCCAAGCAGACGATGACCCTAGCCCAGCGCCTGTACGAGACCGGAGCCATCACCTACATGCGCACGGATTCATTGAATATTTCCCAGGGCGCACTTGCCCAAGCGAAAGATGTCATCGTTGAAAAATTCGGCAAGCAGTATGCCCTCGATGCACCGCGTTTTTATCAGAATAAATCAAAAGGGGCTCAAGAAGCGCACGAGGCGGTGCGCCCGACCGACCTTTCACGCGTACCCGAATCATTGCCGGCCAAAATGGATCCGGGTCAGAAAGCGCTTTATGACTTGATCTGGAAACGGACCATCGCCTGCCAGATGCAGCCGGCAGTGTTGGATCAAACCGCCGTTGATATTTCGGCTGGGAAGTATACCTTTCGGGCCAATGGCCAGGTGGTTAAATTCGACGGCTTCATCCGCGCATATACCGAAACCCGCGACGAAGACGACAAGGACGAAGAAGAATACGCGGAGGGCCAATTGCCTGATCTGGAAAAAAACGAGGACTTGAATTTCATCGAATTGCATCGCGACCAGCACTTTACCGAACCGCCGCCTCGTTTTACCGACGCCACTCTGGTAAAAAACCTCGAAGCGGCCGGCGTCGGCCGTCCCTCAACCTACGCCCCGACTTTAGCCACGATTCAAGATCGCGGCTATGTTGAGAAGATTGAAAAGAAGTACCATCCGACTGAAATCGGGTATCTGGTGAACGATATGCTCGTCGAAAACTTTCCGGAAGTGATCGATATTAACTTCACTTCACACATCGAGGAGGAATTTGATGACATCGCCGCCGGCAAGCTCGGCTGGGTGCCGGTCATCCGGGAATTCTGGGAGCCTTTTTCGAAGAATCTGAAGGAAAAAATGGAAAGCGTGGAATCCCTGACCGAGGTTTCCGATACTCCCTGTCCTCACTGCGGCAAGCCGATGTTGATTAAATTCGGCCGCATGGGTAAATTCCTGGCCTGCCCCGAGCCAGGCAGCAAGGTTACTCTGCCCTTACCAGAAGAAGCGGCCAAGATAAAAGCGTTGGAAGAAAAAACGAAGGGCGAGCAATGTCCTCTCTGCGGCAAGCCGATGGAAGTAAAGCGCGGCCGCTTCGGCTATTTCCTAGGCTGCGTCGACTATCCCGCTTGCAAAGGTATCAAGAAGATTTTGAACAAAACTGGATTCAAATGTCCTAATTGTATTGAAGGCGAGATCGTCGAGAAGAAATCACGCGGCCGCGGCAAAGTATTCTATGCCTGCTCGCGCTGGCCGGACTGCACGTTCCTCATGGGCAAAAAACCCGAGAGCGAAGCCGAGCTCCAGGAAGCGCTCGCCGCCTGGAAAGCAAAACCGCCCAAA
>MGJZ01000002.1:9185-11773 GCA_001794525.1 Candidatus Yanofskybacteria bacterium RIFCSPHIGHO2_02_FULL_50_12
AAGCGGTGGAGGGAACTCCTAAGACTGAATGAGTTCGCGTGACTCAGAATACCAAGATACGATTGAACTGCTTGAGGATTAGAGTTGTTCGCCAGACGTCTTATCATTCTCCGTCTCGTACGGGTTCTCAATACGCGATGGTACGGCAAAAGAATGTATCCTAGAAAATCTATACCCTGCCGATAGGTTCGGATAGAGATTTTATTAGTGTGTATTTCTAGTCCCAGAATATCATATAGAAATTTATGCATCTGAGGCACAAGGTTTTTCAGGTATTCCTGATCATGATGTGCGACGATGAAATCGTCGCAATAACGGATATACTGCTTAGCTCTCAACTGATGCTTTATCCATTGGTCAAATTGGTTCAAATATACATTCCCGAATAACTGGCTGGTGAGGTTTCCGAGCGGCAATCCTTGATGCGGTATTTTGGAAAAACTTTCCAAAATATTGTTGATCAGCCATATTGTATCTGGATCATCGACTGATTGTTTGATAATTTCTAACAGCCGGTTGTGCGGGATTGAATCGAAGAATTTGCGAATATCGCATTTCAACACATAGGCGGTTCGCCGATTATTACTGCCCGATTTTCTCAAAAATTCTTCTAGACGTTGTACTGCTCGATGAGTTCCCTTTCCTACTCGGCATGCATAAGAGTCATAAATAAACTGCCGATCGACAATCGGCGAAATGATACGGGTCAACGCATGGTGCACGACGCGATCCCGCACCCATGCTTTATGAATATGGCGAAGCTTGGGATCGCTGACATAAAATGATTCATATCCGGAGTGGCGATATTTTTTGAATACAAGTTCTTGATGTATCTGAAATAAATGTTGTTCCAGATTGAATTCGAATTCCTGCACTTCTGTTTTCAGGCGTTTGCCCTGTTGGAACTCACGCCAAGCGAGAAAAATATTTTCCGGGTCTGTGATACGATGAAAGATATGACCACTAGGGAACCCCCCCCCAACGATTCCGCCGCGCCGCTCGTGCAGCGAATGTTCTCGTTCTATGAATTCATTCATGGACTAAGTTTGAAAATACCGAAGAAAGACCGATTCGGGATCTTTTTGAAAGTTGAAAATATTTGCTTGGATACCGCGGAGTTAATTCTCTCGGCCAGCCTGGAAACTCGGAATGAAAAGATGGCATATCTCAAGAGGGCTCGAATTAATATAGAACTGTTAAAACGGCTGTTTCGTTCGATGTGCGAATTAAAGTTGATTCCTCCTAAAACATATATGGCCGCTGCCTTTGAATTGCAGGAAATCTCTAAAATGGCAAACGGCTGGATCCGCTACCTGTCATAACGCCGGCAACTGCCGGCGTTATGTGGAAATTTCTCGCGAGAACGGAGGTTGTCGTTCCGATTGTCAGAGTTGTACCAGTTCAGCTGGAACTTGTCGTCGTTCCAGTTCGACTTCGGCACATTGCCATTCGAGTTCCGCGAACCCGTTCTTTGCCTGACCCCATCCGGATCACCGGGAGCCATATGCATGACTGCCTGCGTTTACCGCTCACAGCGGATTTTTTTAAGAGGCTGTCCTCACCAGAATCAGGCAAGCAATTTCCTATCGGCAAACCGTTATTCCGTAGAATCGGTTTATTAGCCGAGACTATTGTATCAAAAAAGTCCCTGTTGCGTCTAACACAACAGGGACTGAAGGGTACCAGACGGAAGTTCCAAGGATACCGATCCTAGGAAATCGCCTCGCGAGAACGGAGGAGGTCGCTCCGATCGTCAGAGCTGCACCAGCCCAGCCGGAACCCGTCGCCGCACCAGTACGACCCCGGCACACTGCCATCCGAGTACCGCGAACCCGAGCAAAGCGTAACATTCTTCACATCGCGATGCTTGCCAGACCGCTTGTAGTAGCCGATCTCGTCGGTGATCGTCTCCAGGACGGTGATGCCGCGGAGGCCACGCGCTTTCAGATCGTTGGCCGAGAGGCTTTTGAATTCCTCGTCGGCTTCCTCGCGATCTCGGACGATGATCGCATAGGCCGTGTCGGTGGCTGTGCGGTCATTGGTCGGAATCGCCTTGTCCAGATCCCCGCTGATGTAGCTGTAGCAAGGGAATAATGACTGAGCGACTTCCCAGGCGCGCTGGATCGTGAGTCCCTGCGGAATCACGATCAGCCGGGCCGGACCGAAATTCGGCGGCACGAGGGGGAGTGCGATTACTGACCGCTCGACCGTGAAGCCAAGCTCCTGCCAGAGCTGGATCCACCATTCGAGCTGCTCCCCGAGAGCGGCACCGGTTTCGACCATCGCACCGACGATGAGCTGGGCGACCTTGGCCCGCAGGCCTTCGTCGCTTTCCAGTCGGCGGAGGTGCTCGTCGTTGCCGCCCGCGTCGATGACGGCGGTGGCCAGCTTTTCGAACACGGTGCCGGCGATCTTGAACGAGGATACGAATTCGCTTTTCGCTCGAGCCATGACGACTCTCCTTGATTGCGGGCCTACTCCCTATCCGCGGAAATGCGGACATAGAGCCTACCCTTCAAAGAACCAGTCTAACCTTTACATTATAGCAAATTATAGCCACTTTGTCAACTGACCCGTACACTTCCAAG
>MGJZ01000003.1:0-3048 GCA_001794525.1 Candidatus Yanofskybacteria bacterium RIFCSPHIGHO2_02_FULL_50_12
GGTTAGGGTGGAACTGAAGCTTGAACCGCCGGAAACAGTGAGGGTTTCGGTGGTAAGGTTCTGTGGGTTCAGGGTCTGGGGACCAACGCCTTGGGTATTAGTGACGGGCAGCTGATGGATGGTGGGTACTTGGCGGGAGAAAGAGTCGAAGGATGCGGCTAAGGCGGAGATTCTTTGTTCCAGGCCGTCGATGTCTAGGAGGACGGTGTTTAAATCAATATCATCGGCCTGAACTTCCTTGATGATTTCCCGAGTGACTACTTCTCGGATTGTCTGTATTCGGGTATTTGGATTTGGGGATTGTTTAGGAATTGATGCTTGATCATTGGAAATTGCTACCCCTCCTGTTCTTCTTACGGCTAGAGGCTGGACATGGTAGGGATTGGGATCGAAAATCTGAGCCAGGCCGTCTTTGAGGGACGACCAGAGGGAAGCACTTTGATATGAGGTGCGGGAGAGAGCGGTATCGAAGATATTGGGCGCGTAGAATGAGAAAACAAAAACACCGCCCCACAGGATGAGCATGGTGGTGACGGTGTTGAGCCTGGATATGAGCCCCTCTGCGTTCGAGGAACCTTTGTGATAAAGAACTGGCGAGCTTGTTGGCAACGAAGAAGATGACCATTCGCTCGATAAATTTACGCGGCGCGCTTTCGCGTCGCTGATATACTGCGCTACCGACTGCTCATTGGCATACCAGGCCCCTTTCGGATCCTGATAGGCTTCGATCTTGCGATCTTTAGCAAGAGCAGCCAGGTAATTCTTTGCGTAGCCGTACTTATCGGCCAACAATTTCAGAGAGCGGTATCCGGCCGGAATTTCCGAATCTGTGAGTGTTGCAGTCCGATAAGTTCTAAGGGAATCCTCATTGGCCAGCCACTGGCCTTTATTTCCCCATTGGATCGCCTCGATCCGCTTGGTGCGGGCTAGCCAAGCCACGTGATTGGCCGCATAGCCATACCGCTGGGCAAGAATCCGGATCGGTACAAATCCGGCTGGTACGGTCCCGTTAGAAGTCCGCTGCGACTCCGTCGCGGCGGCAGACGCCATTTCTAATGGCGCCTTACTTCTAACGGGATTGTTTTCGATTGAATTGGTCATCTCTGCAAGACAAAAGCTCAATGAAACGCAGAGATAAATTCTGTTGTAAAGGGGCTGTCAGATTTACATAAGGCGCCATATGTACACATGACACCGTATGTATTCGATCTGACACTATCTGCCGTTAGGCAGGCACTATCTTCAGGCTTAACTATAGTATACCGCAAGCCGGCCTAACCCGCCAAGCAAAATTCAAGCTTTTAGTTGATAGCTTATAGTCAAACCAAAAGGGCACCTTCCAGAGTAAGATGCCCTTTTGGTTCTCCGCTGCGTTGCGAGTCTATAAGCTATGACTTATAAGCTAAAGGCTATCTGCTTTATATAGGTTTGATAACTTTTATAACAAAGATCGATGAGTGATTCCAAATAACCTTTCGCAGTTGGCAGTAGTGGCTTCTTCCACCTCTTCGAAGGAGAGCCCCTTGATAGCCGCTACTGCCCTTCCTATGTTATCCACATGGGCCGGCTCGTTGCGCTTACCCCGGTATGGACCCGGCGCCAGATAAGGCGCGTCAGTTTCAAGCAAAATTCGATCCAATGGCAGCTGCCGAATCATGTCATGATATTGATCCGCAAAAGTGATTATACCGTTGAGGCCGATATAAAATCCGAGATCGATATATTGTTGAGCATCTTCGATAGAACCGGTAAAGGAGTGGGCGACGCCTCGGAGAGAATGATTACTAATCATTGATAACTTATTACGCAGGATTTCAAAAATATCTTGATGGACTTTTCCGGTCGTCCCATTAGCCGCGTCCCGAGCGTGGATGACGATCGGCTTGTCGAACTTCAGAGCGAGTTCCACAAATTTTTTGAAAACTACTTTCTGTGCCTCCTGCTTTTTAATTTCCGGAGTGCGATAGTAATCCAATCCGACTTCCCCCATCGCGACAACCTTCTGATCCGCCAGTAACTTTTCAAAATCTGAAAAATTATTGTCTTGCGAATTTTCAGTTGAACTAGCTATATTACCAATTTGTTGGATAGAAATATCGTTGGGATGGGTGCCTACGGTAGCCCAGATTCCATCATATTCATTAGCCAAATTAGCCGCCGCTTCCGAGGTTTCCAAATCAGTTCCAACGCAAATCATATTCACGCCTTTTTTTAGGGCCTGTGTAATTATCTCTTCCCTATCCACATCGTATTGAGGAAACTGTGGATGGCAATGGCTATCAAAGAGTTTCATTGCTCCAGGCGCGGGAATAATCCCGCGCTTTTCTTTACCAGAAATTTATAATTCTCTGTCGGATCAATGCCAGGTTCAACACCCAAAATGTGCATGATTTTATCTGCGGTCTCAGGCATGAACGGCTGCAGCATCCGGGCAATATGATGGAGCATCATGACCAGGTTGGTCATCGTCTTCAAGAATTCCTCTGGGCTTGTGTCTGCAGCCCATGGCTTTCGATCATTCATATATTTATCGCTGAACCCAATTAGTTCCCAAATAGCCGCTAAGGCTTCATGGAGCTTGAAGGAATCAATAGCCGTATCGCAGCGAGCCACGACTTCAGATATCTTTAAAGCAACGTCAGCATCGAGTAATTCCTCTTTGTAGATCAGCTCCGCATTGAGATTCTTATCAACGAGGGTAATGATACGCGAGATGAGATTACCTAGGCCATTGGCAAGGTCCCCATTGTACCGAGCAATGAGTTTTTCCTCCGAAAAATCGCCATCCTCCGTTGAGGATATTTCGCGCAGTAAATAGTATCTTAGAACCTCCGGACCGAACTTTTCTATTATACTAAAAGGATCGACGACATTGCCCGTGGTCTTCGACATCTTTTGGCCATTAACATTTAGGAACCCGTGAACATAGATTGATTTTGGCAGTTCTAAGCCCACGGACAACAGCATTGCCGGCCAGATAATCGCGTGAAATCTTAAGATATCTTTGCCGACAATATGAACATCGGCTGGCCAAAACTTTTCAAAGTT
>MGJZ01000003.1:3063-12904 GCA_001794525.1 Candidatus Yanofskybacteria bacterium RIFCSPHIGHO2_02_FULL_50_12
TTTCAAACTTGAAACCGGTCTGGAAAAACTTACATCCTCGGCATCCTTAATAAGGTTGATAATCTCATTGGCTCTGGAGTTCGGAACTATATTAAGTTCTCCTTCTTCAATGGCCCTTTTAATTTCTTTTTTGTATTTCGTCAGCTTGAAAAACCAATTTTCCTCTTTAACTTTTTCAGGTTCGGTTTTATGCAACGGACAAAGGCCATCGACCAACTCGCTCTTTTTGATGAAGGCTTCGTGGCCCACGCAATAGAGCCCTTCGTATTCCTTTTTGTATAGATCGCCATTTTCCTTCAGCTGATTCCAGAACTTTATAACCGTGGGCCAGTGACGAGACTTGTCGCTTGTTCGAATAAAGTCGTCATTTGATATGTTAAGCTGCTGTGTTAAGTCTTGTGCCTGAATCGCAACTTCATCGGCAAGCTCGAGTGGTGTCTTGTCCAGCTTTTCAGCGGCTCGGGAGACTGTGATGCCATGCTCATCGGTACCCGTCAAAAAATAGACTTCTTCGCCTTTCAGTCGATGATAGCGCGCCAATACATCGGCCTGTATCAACTCGAACGCAAATCCCAAATGAGGCTTACTGTTTGTGTATAGTATTGCAGTCGTTATGTAGAATTTATTCTTCGTCATTTTTTATTTTCCTGGGCTTCGGGCCGACTACAATGACGAATTCGCCCAGGAGATTTTTGTCGTGGAGTTTCATTTTGATATCCTCGGCGGTACCGCCTGCCTGCCGGACAGGCAGGCGATAGACGGTCTCAAATTGCTTGGTAATCTCCCGGCACACCACGAGGGGGCGACCAAGGAGCGCGAGCGCTTCCAGGGTTTTCAGGATGCGGAACTTCGATTCGTACAATACCACGGCGTGTTCAATCTCGCCAATCCGCTTGAAGAAAATCTGTCTGCCCTTTTTATGTGGTGGAAATCCTAGATAGGTGAATCTGTCCGTCGGAAATCCGCTGATGCTCAACGCGGCAATCGCGGCGTTGGCGCCGGGAACGGGAACCACGGCGAGGTCAGGCAATTCCTTAAGCACTTCCTGAATCAGAAAATTTCCCGGATCATTGATCCCCGGTGTACCGGCATCGGATACTAATGCCAGATTTTTGCCTGATCGCAGGAGCGAGATGATTTTACGGATTGTCGCCGGATTGCTGTGCTGATGGTATACCAGCATTTCCTTCTTGATATTGTAGTGCTCGAGCAAGGTTCGTGTCACTCGGGTATCTTCGGCCAGAATCAGATCGGCATTGCTCAAAACCGTGATGGCTCTTAACGATATATCAGCGAGATTGCCGATAGGCGTGGCGACAATAAATAGTTTAGCCATTTCAGTATATTCAAACGCAGCTGACTTGACCAAGATCAAGGCGCAAGCGAGCATTGGAGCGAGGCATACTATAGTTATGCCGAGTGAGACGCGCAACTTGCAACGCAGAGCTTGGTCAAGAGCGTCCTGCTTAAGTCGCCGCAGGCGACAGCGGTGCGGTCAGCCAGTTTGACGTCTTGATTCCTTGTGCTTTGCTAGATCATCGAGAATCTCAACAATGATCGTAGCCATCGGCACGGAAAGAATCATACCGGGAATGCCGGCGAGCTGATTACCGACTAAAAGAGCGATAATTACTACCACTGGATTGAGGCCAAGGGTCTTGCCGAGAATAAGCGGCACGAGGATATGGTTTTCGATCTGCTGAATAACGATGTACAGCACGATTACCCAGAGGCCTAGAGCCGGCGATTGCAGAAACGCCAGGAAGACGGCTGGAATTGCGCCCAACACAGGCCCGACCATCGGGATCAACTCCAAGAACATCATCATCAGCGAAAGAACGAGCGCGAATTTTATGTTCAAGAGCGACAGGCCGACATAGGTCATCAGGCCGACGATCAGCCCGAGCAGCAGCTGGCCTTGAACCCACTTCCCAACCTTGCGCTCGACGCGCTTCCACAATCCGACTACGTAACCCTCGTATTTTTCCGGCACAATGGAATCAAGGAAGCCCTCGATACCCTTGCGCGTCACCGAGAGATAGAAAGAAATGACTAAGATCGCCACGAAGGAGAAGAGGCCGCCAAAGATACTCGCGACCAGGCCGACTACCGACTGGGAAGCCTGTTGGAGATAGGTGGAAAGGCCGTCGAGAATATTTTGGACTTCGCTCAAGAAATCCAGGTAGCGCGGCGAGCCTTGCTGGGCGTTTTCCAAAGACGAAGACACCCGCTCGACTACCTTCGGCAAACTGCCGACCAAACGATTCAAGTCATCGGTAATATAAGGAATGATGAGCGAGATTAGAAATACGCCGAGACCCAGCACCGACAAGTATAATAGGAGGACGCCGACCACGCGCGGGAATCCTTTTTGATCAAGCCAGTTGGCAAAAGGCGAAATTGCCGAGGCGACAATAATCGCGAACAGGAAGATGATGAGTACATCCTTGAGGAGGTAGAGAAGGATGAAAAAAATAACCAGGAGAAGACCTTTAAAGATGCTGGCGGTAGAAATGTCTATGTACGTGCGCTCGCTCATAATGCTAACAGGTGGTTAAAAGGCTCCGGATCTTTGAATGGACCGATGACCGCCAGGTTGAGCTTCGAGCCGTCTAAAACTTCCGAAGCAACTCCCAGGATATCGGCCAGAGTGACTTTCTTAATTTTATCGAGCTCTTGGACCGGTGTCAAAACTTCATTCTTGAATAACACGCTTTCGGCGCAGCTTTCAGCGATGAAATCCGAATGTTCCAGAGCTAAAGCTGTGCGCCCGATCGCCTTATCGACGGCCTGACGCAACTCGAGCGGCGTGATCCCCTCTTTTTTGATTTTGCGGATTTCATCAATGACCACGCCGATCGCGTCGAGGGTTTTTTCATTGTTCACGCCGGCGCTGATTTCAAAATATCCGGTGTCGGTGTAGGTTTGCTGGCCGGATGAAACATAGTAAGCCAAGCCGCGTTTCTCGCGCACTTCATTAAACAGGCGCGAACTCATGCCGCCGCCTAAAACGCTCGACAGCACTGCGAGCGGATAACGCCGCTCGTCGGCCATGTTGAATGAACGAAAGCCGAGAATAAAATGGGTTTGGTCGGTTTCTTTGAAAAATATGTCCGCCTGCGGCCCAGTCTGCTGCTCGATAACCGCCGGCTTAACGAATGCCGAGCCAGTTCTAATATTTTCAAAATGCGCGCCCACTTTCTCCTTGATCGTTTCCGGATCGATATTGCCGGCAATGGCTACGATCGTGTTCTGGGCAATGTAATGGGTATTGAAATAATCGACGAACTTGTCGCGCTTTAACCCTAGTACCGTTTCTTTCCCCCCTGCAATCGGCCAACCCGCCGGCTGATCGCCATATAAGAGGTGCTCGAACCGATCGGCCACCAACCGCGGCGGATCGTCGCGGTACATATTGATTTCTTCCACGATCACGTGACGTTCGGTTTGAATCGCCTCTTCCGCCAGCTTCGAATTAAGATAGATGTCGAAGATGACATCCATGATGACATCGATCTTGTCCGAACTGGCTTTAGCGTAATAGCCGGTGAGTTCTTTGGTAGTAAATGCGTTGAATTGGGCGCCGATTGACTCCAGCTCGCGAGAAATGTCGAGGGTTCCCGGCCGCTTAGTCGTACCCTTGAACATTAAATGCTCGAGAAAATGAGAAATGCCATTGATCTCCTTGGTTTCATACTTCGAGCCGGTACCGACCATCACCATCACCGTGACCGTGCGCGTCCCTTCCATCGGCACGGTCACGAGGCGGAGGCCAGATTCATAGGCATGCAATTGATAATTGAACGAATTCTCAGTCATAGCTTAGTTATCCTATCACGACCTAAAGAAGAAATGAACGGTCGCCTCTGGCGATCGTTCATTTCTTCAGATGTAATAGATATGTGTCGGTGGCAGGAATCGAACCTGCGACAACTTCTTTATGAGGGAAGCGCTCTACCACTGAGCTACACCGACGATACGGAAGCTTTAAAGAAAGCCTCGATAAGCCCCATCATTCTATAATATTTTAAGCGACTTTTCAATAACGCAATTCTAAAGGTTCCGAAGTAGTTATCATGGTTTTCATATATTTTTTTCTGCTGTAATTTCAAAAAAACGGTATTTCTAAATCTTACCAACGGAGCACCTAAAAATGCCCGCCAAAACTGTTTTACTTTCTCTTCCCGACTCCTGTGCATCTCATTAATAAAAATAGTGAAACATAACTCCGAATCATCTTTGATAAAAAATGTTTGAAGCCACTTCATCATGAATTGAATAAGTTGAGGATCTGAATTTATGAATTCAATCCGACCATTTTTCTTCGATCCTTCAGCAATATAAAGGGCGACTCCTGCAATGAAAAATTCCTGCTGGGACATTTTGGATAGTTCTCGCAACCCTTCTTTTTTAAAAAACTCCACATTCTCTCTTTTCTTCTCCTTATTTTTCATTGCTCCCATGATCTGGCCCAACTTCAATCCATTTTTCTTTCGCGTTAAAAGGGCCTTGATCTGATCCGGTGTTAAGTCAATATCCCGACACCAAATACTTACTGAACTTTTAGGCAAGCCTAAATTACGTGCAATAACCGTGATGCTTTCTCCAGTGCGTCGTATTTCTCTAACTTTTAATCTTAATGCAGACTTTGCCATAGTTCTGATATTTCATACTCCTATGTCTTTAGTATAACAAAGTAGCAAAGATTAGATATTTACTTATCCACTTTGATTTAGTACAATGAGGATCGCGGGGTAGCGCAGCGGTAGCGTGCAAGGCTCATAACCTTGAGGTCGTGGGTTCGAATCCCACCCCCGCAACATTCGAAAACAAAAGTATCCTCGCCAGAGGGTATTTTTGTTTTTTTGCTATAATAGTTCATGCAATCTCAAGTTTCTGTATTCGGCGGCGGATGTTTTTGGTGCACCGAAGCGGTTTTCGGAATTTTAAAAGGCGTGATTTCGGTCATGCCGGGCTATGCCGGCGGAGAAACCCCTAATCCAAATTACGAAAGCGTATCCAGTGGTAAGACTGGACATACGGAAGTCCTGAAGATCGAATACGACCCAGCACTAATCACCTACCGCGATCTTCTCACCGTATTTTTTGCCAGCCACGATCCAACTAGCAGAAACCGGCAAGGAGCTGATGTCGGCACTCAATATCGTTCAATCATTCTTTATTCAACCGATCAGCAGCGCATAGAAGCAGAACAATATATTAAAGAGCTCGTTGACTCTGGAGTTCCCGTGGTAACTGAAGTTAAAGAACTTACCCGCTTCTTCCCTGCCGAAGCCTATCATCAAAATTACTACAAGAACCACAAGGAACAAGGATATTCCCAATTTGTCATCAAGCCTAAAATAGAAAAAGTCCAAAAAGAATTCCAACAATTATTAAACAAAAACTTATGAAAAAGGACGAAGAACTATCAAAGGATTTGTACCATGTGGCTCGAGAAAAAGGCACCGAAGCGCCGTTCACGGGCAAATACTGGGACAGTCACGAAAAAGGCATGTATCGATGCGCGATTTGCGGCATGGAACTGTTTTCATCGGACACTAAGTTTGACTCCGGTACCGGCTGGCCAAGCTTTACGGAACCGGCCAATCTCGAACATGTCGAATTGAGGGAAGATTTTTCGGGAGGCATGCACCGGACAGAAGTGCTCTGTAAAAATTGCGGCGCCCATCTCGGCCATGTATTTGAAGACGGGCCAAGAGCCAAAGGCGGCAAAAGATACTGCATCAACTCGATCTGTCTGGAATTGGAAAAGAAAAACTAAAACGGTCGCCTGAGCGACCGTTTTAGTTTGGCTAATCTATTGGCCTGAGATATTGGCTTGTAATCTGATCGTGCCGACGTTCGTAGCGGCGTTGCAGCCGATAATGAGATTGATCGGCAGCGAAGCGCTCGATAAAGTCACTACTTGCCAACCATAGCCAGGCACAGAGTACTGCTTGCCGGCTACAGTGATGGTTTTGCCCTGTGTCGAGCGGTTATCAAGCATGATCGAGGCGCCTTGCTTGAAGGTAACCGAGGTCGGCGAGGCCTGGCAGCGATCATCGAATTGAATCCGATTAGATCCGTATTGCTGGACCATTTGCGAGTAGGTTCTTGTATCCGGCGTTGGCGCAGCCGCTTTCGGCTTAGATGCCTTGGCTGCCGGGGCAGCTGTTGCTTCCGGCGCCGGAGATGCGGAATCATTGACGCCGAGATACTGGCCCGAACCGCCATTCTGCAACCAGAGGACGATCGCGATCGCTATAACGAGAACGATGATCCAGGTTTTTTTCATTCCTTTGCTCATATGAGATTTGAGATATTAAAAATATAATGTATCGACCGTTTCATTCATTATACTGCGTTATGCAATATGGCCACAATAAGGATACCCACATCCCGTTAGAAGTCCGGCCTGCTAACGGAACAATAAAAATCGGCTCGGTCACATGGTGACCGAGCCGGGCACAAGGAGGTATGCTGATGACCTCCTAGAAACGGGCCTTGGCGGTGATCAGGGTGTTGATCATCATGACCGGCTTGAGGTTCAACTCCCATCGGCTCGCCGCAAGCGGCGCGCCGACGTCGATCGTCCAGGTCGGCGCATGGATCAGGTTGTCGATGCGTGATACGAACGCGCCGACGCCCAGCTCCAGACAACCGTTGAACAACCTGTACCCGACGGATACGGATGCGTCGGTGATCAGCATCCGCTTGTGCTCGCCAGTCCGCCGCGACGTGTCGAACGGAACGATTGTGTCCACGGTCGATACGATCGGCCCATGACTCGGCACCACGCCGGGCGAGCCGAGGCCAACTCGGAATTGCTCCCGGGCCGCCCACTCCCCCGACTCGGTGATTCTACCCCAAGTGGGGAAAGTAAGACTTAGCTGGCCGCCGATCGATATCCGGTCGCTGGCATGAACATCAAAGAACGAGCCAATTTCCGGTCCGACCATCGTGCCTTCCGCCGTTCCCGTGCTGAAGAAGGTTACTTGATCCCAGAGCCCGTTGTTTAGATTTCGCGGCTCGGGCAGAAATCCCTCCTGATCAATACGGATGGTCTGGGTACTGCGCGAGCGGATCGCGGACAGGCCGACCATCAAACCAGCCCGCGCCTGGTTTGCGTCAACCATATTCCAGAGAAGTGAGCCTCCTCCTTTCATGATTTCCAGGCCCGCATCCCCGGCATAGTCGACCGGCGATCGGCCGCCCGGCTGGAACCGGTTAATCGCGACCGGCACGAACGTCCAGGTTTGGAAGCCGTTAAAGAACGACCCGCTCCCAGACGGCGTAGTCACCTGACCGCTGGTATCCCCGGAGCCGACAGATCGATAGAAAGACCCCTGGAACCCGATCGCGCCCGAATTCACGTAGCCGCCCCGGGCGTGCCAGAACAGCTTCTCTTTGGCCCCCACCACCACCGGCTCCATGTTGCTGGAGTTGCGGAGATTGGTTCCGATCGGCGTCGGGAACTCGCCCTGGCTCGTCCGGTAAATATCCCCGATGTGGCCCAGTCCGACAGGCGGCGTCGCCCAGCCGGACCCGCCGAATTCGATGAATGCCCCGCGCATCGTCTGCGCTTCGGCCGCGGAGGCGGCCATCAAAACTGCCAGGAACACTGACAGCAGCATGTTTCTCTGCATGTGAAAGACCTCCTGAATGTGCATTGTTATATCAAAACTTCATCATGAAGTCAAGATGAAGAAATCGTTCATTGACATCAATTCCATTTTTGGTACAATAAGGCTTTCGCCCCTTACCAACTGAAAACCCAGAGGAGACGCCTATGGACCAATCTCGGCAAACTAAACCTCCTTCTCATCGACTGGTGCGCACCGCGCGCCGAGTCGGCCCGCCTCAACAAGTGGAGGATCCCTCACCTCCCGCTGCAGTACAGGAAGATCCCCCATCTTCCCCAGGGCTTCAGTTTCAAACACCCAGAACACCGATCGAAGCTCGACAGGCGTTCGACCAGCTGTTTCTCAAGTAGGGAGGATTCGTGGACACTACGGTTGCACGGGAAAAACTTTCCAAGCGACGAGCGGAGATCCTGGAAACGGCGGTCATCAAAACTGACTCCGTTTCAAACAAGGACGAAAGGATCGATGAGATTGTTCCCGCACAAGTAGAAAGCAAGCTGACTCAGAATCGAGTCAACGAGCTTCGAGCCATCGATCGAGCGCTCAAGCGCATCGACAGCGGAACCTACGGCACCTGCCGCGGGTGCGGAGAAAATATCGAGGAAGCTCGACTCAATGCCAAGCTCGAAGCAGAGCGGTGTGTCGGTTGTGAAGAAAAGCGTGAGTCCCCGATAATGGCGCCTGCCAAACGGCCCCAGTATCAGGCCTTTTCCGGACGATCGATGCTCCACTAATTGATTCTCCTCCCTCCTTGGCTATTCGAATGCCGCGATCCCAGCCGCGGCAGCCGTGGTAAGTGTCGACTCAGCCAAGAAGATTTCCCTCCTGGGAAATATCAGTTCCCGCCCTTCGTTCCGTCCGCACCACTCGTCGGCGCCGCAGGGCTTTTTCTTTTGAAAAAATCCCAAAATATGGTAAAATAACGCAATTGGTGAGGTACCGAAGTGGTCATAACGGGGGCGCC
Source organism: Candidatus Yanofskybacteria bacterium RIFCSPHIGHO2_02_FULL_50_12 (assembly GCA_001794525.1). Lineage (GTDB taxonomy): Bacteria > Patescibacteriota > Minisyncoccia > 2-02-FULL-40-12 > GWA2-44-9 > MGJZ01. The sequence continues at coordinate 11,674 of MGJZ01000003.1, forward strand.
TCGAAAGCGTCTTGCCCCGAAAGGGGCCCGTGGGTTCGAATCCCACCCTCACCGCAGTTCTCTTTGGAGGGTTGCGCCGAATGGTAAGGCACTAGTCTTGAAAACTAGGGCCCCGAAAGGGGCTTGCAGGTTCGAGTCCTGCACCCTCCGCATATGTCTCATACTGTAGACCTCAGGAAAAAGCCGGCTGATGAAAGTCCTCCTCTTGAACCGACGCCGGTTCAAGAGGAAGTGAAAGCCGACACGATCCGCTGGCGGGCCGAATTTTCAAGCGGGCCGTCAAAAAACAATGCCATTCAGATAGCCACCGGACTTGTCGTGGGAGCGGCGGCAATCCTCTTCTTCGGACTGGGGTATCTGTTCGCTGTATTGTTAATCGTAGCGGGGACACTTTTAGTAATTACTTCATTTCGAAAACCGGAGACGCATGAGATTTCCGTTGACGCGGGCGGCATCACTATCCAGGACAGGCGATATTTTTACAGTCAAATCAAATCCTTCTGGATCAACTACAACCCGCCGCATGAAAAGGAGCTCTTGGTCTTATTCCGAAAGCCTTATGTTCCGATGCTTCGCCTTCCCATCGGCGATGCTGATCCTTTGGAAATTAGGAAAATTATGGTACCATTAGTCCCCGAACAGGAGCATGAGGATTCGCTCCTGGATCAAATCGTCAAAAGATTAATTCAATAGGGTCTACTCGGCAATGCTTTTCTTAACTAAATTTATAAATTCCAAGAGAGCCAATAAAGATCGAGGAAGTATAGTGGTACTATACTGACGAGATCTGAAGTAGGCGCAGCTGGAATTTAGAAATTGCAGTTGAAAGGGTATTGCCGAGTAGACCCTCTAGGCTCTCGTCGTTCAACGGATAGGACGCGACTTTGCGGAAGTCGTGATAGAGGTTCGATTCCTCTCGAGAGCACAATGAAAACTAAAAGGCGGGCCTAGGCCCGCCTTTTAGTTTTCAAATACAAAATGGTATAATCTGCGCAATGATCGATCTCTCCCTACCTGTCGAACAGTTGAAGAATGTCGGTCCGCGGAATATCCCCCGCCTCCATAAACTGGGTATTAAAATCGTCCGCGACCTTCTCTGGCATTTCCCGTCCAAATACGAAGACTATAGCCGCATCATGCCTATCGCCGATCTCCAGCCCGGCGAAAAGGCCAATATCCAAGGCACCGTAGTTCGCATCAATGTCCGGCGTATTTTCCCACGCCGCATGAC
>MGJZ01000003.1:12994-14286 GCA_001794525.1 Candidatus Yanofskybacteria bacterium RIFCSPHIGHO2_02_FULL_50_12
CACCCGAGTCAGTCTGGCCGGCACCGTTAAGCTCGATAAACATGGCTTGTATCTGGCAAGTCCCTCCTATGAAAAGATCCAAGGGGACGACAACTACTATGCCTACAATCTCACCCATACCCAAGGCCTGGTACCGGTCTATCCTGAAACCGAGGGTATTTCTTCAAAGTATCTCCGCTTTCTCATTAAACCACTACTAGAAGAAACCACTATTGAAGATTCCCTTCCTGCTGACGTAGTCGAAAGAAATAAATTTCTGGCCCTCGTTGATGCCATTAAAAAAGTCCACTATCCTCTCACGCTGGCTGAAGCCGATCAAGCCAAAGAACGCCTAGCGTTCGACGATCTGCTCCTCTTCCAAATTAAAGCGCTCCTAGAGCGGCGCAAGATCAACCAGCTCAAATCGGTTTCAATCCCATTCGACAAGGATCTTGTTGCGGATTTTATTGCGCACTTACCATTCGAACTGACCAAAGATCAAAAGGTAGCCGCTTGGGAAATCTTAAAGGACCTGGAAAAATCCTACCCGATGAACCGGCTCATGGAAGGTGACGTCGGCAGTGGGAAAACCGTCGTGGCTTTGATTGCTGCAGTACAAGCTGCAAAGGCAGGCTACCAAACCGTATTTTTGGCCCCGACCGAAGTGCTTGCTCACCAGCATTTCCATACCATCCAGCGCTTCATCGAGCATACCGGCATTGAAGCGGGCCTTCTCACTTCCAGCACGGCCAAAAGAATGAGTCCGCGCGAAGCCAAGAAGGCGGAATTAAAAAAACAAATCGCTAAAGGTGAAATTAAAATCATCATCGGCACGCACGCACTCATCCAGAAGGATGTTAGGTTCGACAAGTTGGCTTTGGTGATCATCGACGAACAGCATCGGTTTGGCGTGAAACAGCGAGCCGCACTGGTCAAAGACAGTTCTTCGCCGCTCGTGCCGCACCTGCTCTCGATGACCGCCACGCCCATCCCCCGCACTTTAGCACTCACCATCTATGGCGACTTAGACATTTCGATCATCAAAGAGAAGCCGAAAAACCGCCGCAAAATCATTACGAACATTGTACCTCCGTCCGAGCGTCCGGATTCGTATCATTTCATCCGCTCCGAAGTAAAATCCGGCCGACAGATATTTGTCATCTGCCCCCGCATCGAGCAGGCGGAACAGCCGGACGTAAAAACGGACAAAAAGACTTCGCAAATGAAATGGGTTTGGGCGGATATGAAGGCGGTGCAAGAGGAATACCAGAAACTTTCGGAACTCATATTTCCTGATCTGAAGGTCGGAATGC
>MGJZ01000003.1:14372-14514 GCA_001794525.1 Candidatus Yanofskybacteria bacterium RIFCSPHIGHO2_02_FULL_50_12
GTTGTCGAAGTCGGCGTGGATATACCCAACGCCACGATCATGATGATCGAGAATGCGGATCGCTTCGGCCTGGCCCAGCTACATCAGTTTCGCGGCCGCATCGGCCGCGACGAACACCAGTCGTATTGTCTTCTCTTTACCT
>MGJZ01000004.1 GCA_001794525.1 Candidatus Yanofskybacteria bacterium RIFCSPHIGHO2_02_FULL_50_12
CGATATCGGTAAACTTGCCCTGCTCGTTCACGGTATGGACTTTCGGTAATCCGACCGCGGTGCCGAGATTGTAGTCATCCTCTCCGTACATTACCGCCGTATGGACCACGCCGGTGCCGTCAGTCGTGGAAACGAAATCAGCGGCGTACACTTTGTATGCCGTATCCGATTTCAGTTCGGAAATGTCGAATAGCGGCTCGTATTCCAAACCGACCAAATCTTTACCTAATTTCGTATCTTGGAGCTCGTAGTTTGTATCTAGTATTTTAGAAACTAAATCTTCAGCTAGGATGTATATCTCGCTATCTTTTTTTGCATACACATATTTGATTCCTGGTCCAACCGCCAAAGCGACATTGCCGGGCAATGTCCATGGCGTGGTCGTCCACGCAAGAATATATGTCTTGGGCTGATTTTTGACTTTGAATTTTACGTATACGGATTGGTCCTTTACGGTCTTGTAGCCTTGGGCGACTTCATGCGCGGAAAGCGGCGTACCGCAGCGAGTGCAGAAAGGCACGACCTTGTGAGCCTTGTACAACAATCCTTTGTCCCAGATTTCTTTGAGAATATTCCAGACGGATTCGGTGTAATTCGTCTCATAAGTAACGTACGGCTGATCCATATCGAGCCAGAAGCCCATCTTCCGGGTCATATCCTCCCACGCATTCTTGTACTTCCAGACGCTTTCTCGCGCCTTGCGATTGAACTTAGCAATGCCGTATTCTTCGATCTGTTTTTTGTTGGTGAACCCAAGCTCCTTCTCCACTTCGATCTCAACCGGCAGGCCGTGGGTATCCCAGCCTGCTTTTCGAAGGACAAAAAAACCGCGCATGGTCTTATAGCGGCCGTAGAGGTCTTTATAGATGCGGGTTAAGAAATGGCCGGTGTGAGGCAGGCCGTTGGCGGTAGGCGGTCCCTCCCAAAAAATAAATCGCTTGCCCTTTCGGGTTTTTTCCAGAGATTTCTCGAAAATCCGATGATCACGCCAAAAAGCGCTCGCTTCTTGCTCGATTTTCCCTGAATCGTACATCTGTTAACCGTACCACGATTTCAGCCGTTTTTCAATTGAAAAACGGCTTAATTAAATCCGTTCCAGGGCCTCGATGCCAAGCAGTTTGAGGCCTTGTTTGAGCGTGCTTGCAACCGTGGCAATAACCGTCAGCCGGGCGTTTTTCCGATCGTTATTATCATCCTCGAGAACCCGGACTTGCTCATAAAATTGATTCGCTGCGTGGGCAAGCTCGTACAAATACAGCGCCAATCCATTCAGCGTGTATAGTTTGGCACTTTCTCCGATTGCGTCAGGAAAATCCAACAGCTTTTTCATCAAAGCTCTCTCGGACGGCTCCACCAACATGCTCACATCGCCGTCGCTATATGCTCCGGCTTTCGCCAATATATTGGCCAAGCGCGCATAGGTGTATTGAATGTAGGGGCCGCTGTTGCCGGAGAGATCCAGCATCGCGTCCCAGTCGAATACAATGTCCGAATGAGGATGCTGTTTGAGATCGTTATATTTTAGTCCGCCTAAACCAACCGAATTAGCAATCTTGTCCGCTTCGTCGGAACTTAAGTCAGGATTTTTTTGAATTACCTTTTTCCGTGCCAAGGCCACGATTTTATCGATCACTTCCTCCGCCGCGACCACTTTTCCTTCGCGCGTAGCCAGTTTCTTGCCATCCTCGCCCAGCACCATGCCGAATTTCACATGGACCAATCCCGCATCGCCCAACTTTAAATCTCGTGCCGCCGCAAATAGCTGTTCGAAATGCAACGCTTGCTGGTTAGCGACCACATATAATATTTTCTCCGGCTGATAGGTTTTTATCCGGTCGCCGAGACTGGCCAAATCGCGCGTCATGTAAAGGGTCGCGCCGTCGGACTTGCGCAATAACGCTGGCGGCAGGCCGTGCGCAGCCAGATCGATAATCAGCGCGCCTTCGCTTTCCCTTGCGAATCCTTTCTCTTGAAGATACGCGATGATAGGCTTCAATTCGCTCTCATAATCGCTCTCGCCTTTCGTTTGATCGAAGGCGCGCGTGCCGAGCCGTTTAAATATCCGGTCAAAGTCTTTGAGCGATTCCTCGCGAAGTTCGGACCATATCTTTCGATTCTCATTGTCGCCTTCCTCCAGCTTTTTGAATTCCGCCTGGCCTTCCTTTTCCAATTCGGGATTACTTGCCGCTTCCGCATGAAACTTAACGTATAGCCGCAGCATCTCTCCGACCGGATCATTTTCAAACGCCTCCTTGTCGAGCCAGCGCTTGTATGAGGCAATGAGTTTGCCAAATTGCGTTCCCCAGTCGCCGAAATAATTCCAGCGAATAACATCATATCCGAGCGTTTCGTATACGTTCGCGAGCGCGTCACCGATAATAGTAGAGCGGAGATGGCCGATATGCATCGGCTTGGCCACGTTGCAGGACGGGTACTCAATAATCACTTTCTTGCCTGCTCCTTCGCCGCCCCGACCGTATTGAGCCTCCGATTTTATTTCCAGCAAACGCTTCTGCAGAAATTCAGGCTTCAGGAAAAAATTCAAAAATCCGTTCGATGACACCTGCATAGTCGCCATTTCGCCGAGAGTACTTTCCAGCGCATCCTTGAGTTCTGTCGCAGTCTCGGCCGGTTTCTTGCCTTCTTTTTTGGCGATCACAAACGCAACGTTCGTCGCATAATCGCCCAGGCTCGGATCCGGGGGGGTCAGAATCTCAAATGAAACATCTCCAACTAAGTCGGCGATATAATCTCTTAAAAGTTTTTTAATAGTCTGTTTCATAAAAACTCAACCCGCCGAAACGGCGGGCGAGTTACTCCAGGAGTTGCGAGAACGGCCGCGGGGTTGTTGGAGTTCCAGTCGTTGTCGAGCCAGTTCCAATTCCACTGCCACCTGTCGTTGAAGTAGAGGTAGCGGACGTTCAGGTTGCCATCGCGGTGCCGTTTCCGTACAGCGTGCCATCCATGCCACTGCCCAGCGTGAATGCTATTTCAAGACAATCTTCTGGGCTGTATTTTATTCGGGGACTCGCGTAAAAAGCTATCCCTCCAGCACCCTGCACCAAGTCCTTCGGTTTTTAGGGCTCCGTGATTCGATATGTCCGTAATGCACGCCCGGAATTCGGCCGTCGGCGGCTAGAGCATTTCGCTCAGTGCACGCTTGCAGATTCGCCTAGTATCCAAATCAATAGTAGTAAAACTTTTCAAATAAAACAATTGCCCGACGAGAGACAAGCTCTCGTCGGGCAAAAAACCAAAGGTCCAAGGGATCAAGGGACCGGAACCGAAGGACCTGCGAGAACGGCCGCGGGGAAGTTGGAGTACCAGTCGAAGTCGAGCCAGTACCAATCCCACTGCCACCTGCCGCCGAAGTAGAGGTAGCGGACGTCCAGGCTGCCAACGCGGTGCCGAAAGATCGTCCCCCAGAAGAAGATGTAGCGGATTTTGCCGTTCTCATCTTTCTTCCAACTCTCGGGGATCAGGTAAGGGTTCTCGTAGAGGGCATCCAAGACATTCGCGTTGAGCACCGGCTTGCCGGTGAGCTCTTCGCGAAGCTCGTAGCCCTTGAGGTACTTCCCGCCCTGCTGGCGCTCGGACAGGTGCAGGATGACCTTGAGGTTATCGACGTAGAGACCGTCGTCGCGCTTTTGGACGATCGCACCGCCGATGCCGACATGGGACTCGACTTCGAAGTCCTTGCTCGGCAACTTCGGACTGGACTCGAGATCCACCGCAATGGTGGTATCGTCGATCTTGATCCAGCGCCGGTTGACTTCGTTCCGCTCCACGAGCACAAGCTCCCCGGAGAGGAAGCGCTTACCACGCTCTTCGCCACCGACTTTGTCGCCAAAGTCCCGTATCTGCTTGAGAGTCAGATTTTCAAAGTCCGACATGACACACTCCTTCCCGCGCTACGCAGGATGGTTTTGGCCGCGCTACGCGGCAGTTAAAGCACTGGATGCCGGAATGGCACTGTACCTATTGATTATACTCCTTTTTAATGGTTTAGTCAATGGCACGGGGTAATGTGTACACACATATGGCGGTTTCCCCTAAATCTTACAAAGGTCTTACAAAGGTGCCCTTTGTTTTTGAAAAAGTGTGTTGTAATATTAAACCTTTTCAGAAAATAGCTTGGGTTCACGAAATGACTGTGATAGTATAACAGACATATGGAACATCCAAGCGCCCTATACGATAAACTCCCCATCGAGGCCGTCAAAAAAGTTTCTCCGGCCGTAGTAAGCATCGTCATTTCTAAATTGCTGCCAAGTGTAAAGCGCGCCGGGCCAATGCCTTTCTTGCCGCCCAATCTCTTCCCACCCGATGATATCGGGGTGTTGCCAGGCCAAGGAGAAAAAGAAAAAGTCAAAGTCGGCGGCGGCTCAGGATTCATCGTCCATCCCGACGGCCTTATCCTCACTAATAAGCATGTCGTCTTCGACCCGGAGGCGGAATATACCGTCGTGGCCAACGATGGTAAAGAATACCAAGCCAAGGTACTGGCCCGCGACCCAATTACCGACATCGCGGTGGTGAAAGTCGATGCCCAAGGCCTGCCTACGGTCCAGCTTGGTAACTCTAAAAAACTCGAACTCGGCCAAACTGTCATTGCGATCGGCAACGCGCTGGGCATGTTCCAAAACAGCGTTTCCAAGGGGATCATCTCGGGACTATCGCGCTCTATTTCCGCCGCCCTGGGTACCGATGGCGAGATGGAACATCTTCGCGGCGTTCTCCAAACCGATGTCGCCATCAATCAAGGCAACTCGGGCGGACCACTCATTAACTTGGATGGCGAGGCAATCGGCATCAACACTGCGATCATCTACGGCGCGCAGAACATCGGTTTCGCCATTCCCATCAACTGGGCTCGTCAGGATTTGGAAGACATTATCCGACACGGCCGGATTGTGAAACCATTCCTCGGCCTGCTGTATGTGATGCTCAATAAGAAATATCAAAATCAATACGGCCTCGTCCGCGAATGCGGCGCGCTGGTCATCCGCGATCACCGGCCAAATTCAGTGGCGGTAGTCCCCGGCTCCCCGGCTGACCGGGCGGGCATCAAAGAAAACGACATCATCAGCCATGTGAATGGCCAGGAATTGCCTTCAGATGCCGACTTGTCCGAGGAACTTCAGAAGCTCAAAGTCGGCGATGAGATTGAATTGACTATTTTCCGAAAAAACGAGCAGCTGAAGTTGAAAACCAAGCTTGAAGAACGTAAATAGTTAGGTTAGTCTATGAGAGGAGGTTCCCGTGAAAGACCTGCTTTCAGAGTTGGGCAAAGTAGAGCGAAATTTCGACGTTGAACTGACGCCCACCACCGTTCCAAATTACGAGGAGTCGCATCGCATCGGTTCCATGATCGGGGTTCTGGGACTCATAGCCCTGATGGCCGTTGCGATCTGGTTTACTCAGTTCGCCCGCTGATCGCGGGCTTCTTTTTTAATTTTAGGCATTTTCCGGTACCATTAAGGTCATGAAGGAGTATGCCACAAATCCGAAAGCTAATTTTGACTACGAAATCCTAGAAACCGTCGAGGCTGGCTTGGTATTGAAAGGATACGAAGTTAAATCGATCAAAACTGGTAAAGTATCCATCAAGGGCTCGTACGTGAAGATTATTAACGGCATCCCTGAACTAATCGGTGCTACTATCTCTCCATACCAACCGAGCAACATGCCCGAAACGTATGATCCGCAACAAACGCGCAAGCTGCTCATGTCCAAAAAACAGATCAATGTACTGGTCGGACTTTCTCATTCCCAGGGTCTCACCCTGATACCTCTGAAACTATACGAGAACCATCATCGGGTAAAATTGCTTGTCGGCGTAGCCAAAGGCAAGAAAAAACACGATAAGCGCAGGAGCATCAAGAAAAAAGATCTTGCCCGCGCCCGTCAACGCGGTATCACAGAAGATTAAACGGCTCATCGTACGATGGGCCGTTTAATCAGTTTGGTGGAGATGGGCGGATTGAACCGCCGTCCAAGATTTTTACCAAATGATTTCTACTAAGATAGTCGGTTTGGTAGTTCGCTATGCAGTAGAGAACCGACAAAATAATGCATGGCTAGTCTTTACTAGAGTTCGACGGAATTCGGAAAGACCACGGTTCCGCCAGAGCTCGCTAATAACACCCCAGAATCTGCCAGCGAGCATCGCAGTGGGATGGCGTACCTAAACGATGTTAGGCGAACGCGTAATTGGCAGTGTTGCCAGTTATATGATTGGTTGATGATTATAGTGGTGACTACCATCCACTCTTAGCGTCAATTTGGGGCAAAATCCTGTCGAAACGAACATCCCCATAAAATCATTATACACGAAAAAACATGAAGCGTCAATTCAAAACTGGTCCAATCTTTAAGCTGCATCTAATTTTGAAAAAATCCTCAATAAACTTATTTCTCTTGACTAGAAGCTCCGGGGTGTATTTGCCATTTCGTGGCGTAACTTTGAGATATTCTCGCAACGCCAGCTCCGCCCTTTTTCGTTTATGAGATCTCATGTATGTATACGTTTTGCTAAGTAAATCGTAAGCTTGCCGGTTATATACTTGGTAAGTAAAGGCTTCTGCCCATTTTCCATTCGTCGAATGTTTATTAACAATTACTCCTGCGTTTACTTTCTTTTTAATCCAATTCAACATATCGAACTCGGTATTAGAAATTGTAACAGCTAGACGCCTATTCTCTTTTTTGTTCTTCCTCACTAGGGTTACTGTACCTTCGCCATCTATTATTCCGGCTATATATGCTGCATCTTCCGAGCTTAGGTCGCTTATTTTCCTAGGTTTAGCCATAACTAAATTATATCAAATTTTATAATAACTTAGTCCACTCTGGAGGGATTTTAATAGAAATTGTCTTTGGTTCATCGGTGGTGGCCGTAGTAAACGTGAGTTCCGTGGCACAAAGCGCAAGTGAGCCGTCAGGTAAGGGTTCGGGTGCTCCGTATTTAACATCTCCTATGATCGGGTGGCCGATCGCCGAAAGCTGAGCTCTAATCTGATGGAATCGGCCAGTTTTAAGAATAATTTTGACCAAAGAGTATTTAGGTCCAGAACGGACCGTTTCGTAATGAAGGATTGATTCGCTTCCCTCTTCACTAACTTGAGCCTTTTTGATCTCAACATCTTTAGAGAGAATATGCCGCAACGTCCCTCGAGCCGGATCTGGGCGGCCGGCTACCACTGCGTGATAGATTTTTTGAATCGTCCCTTCCCGGAACTGTTCCGAAAGCCGCGCCGCGCCTTTCGATGTTTTAGCAAACATCACAATACCTGATACCGGCCGATCCAGGCGATGGAGCACGCCCAGAAAAACATTACCTGGTTTCTGATCACGCTTTTTGATAAACTCTTTCACTTGCCAATACAGAGTATTGTCGTCATGACCTTCGGTGTCCCCTTTTTGTACCAAAACACCAGCCGGTTTATACACCGCAATCAGGTGATTATCCTCGTAGAGTACTTCTATATTCATTATTAAAAATGCCGGGGACTGACATTGTGCGTGAATGCCTGTCCCCGGCTTACTAGACGTACGCCTCTCCGCCGCCTGACGGATGATCCGCGGCGAATTTCTCGGCCTCTTTGCGTTCTCTTCGGCGGCGATGACTTTCGAGACCGCCAGCCCGACCATGCTTCCGAGCTTCCTCCGCGGTCCACTCGTGGGCTGTCCCTTTTTGATGAGCCGCCTTGCCGCCCTTACTGGCAATCTGGCGCTGCAGCTCGGGGGACATTGAAGTAAATCCCCGCCGTTCTTTGCCGTCCATCATCCACCTCCTGATTGCTCAGTATAACCTGAAAAACTTATTACGTCAAAAAATTTCAGAGTTTGGCTTTTTTAGGGCAATATGCTACAATAAATCGTCAGTTTCAATATAGAGCGTTTGATAAAGCAACTCCGCACCAACAACCAGATACGGGCCGCTGAAGTCCAGGTCATTGACCAGGACGGCAAGCAACTCGGGGCCATGGGCACTCAGGATGCTTTGCGCCTCGCCAAAGAGCAGGATCTTGACCTTGTCGAAGTCGGCCCGAATGTCCAGCCGCCGATCACCAAGATCATGGACTACGGCAAGTATATCTATCAGAAAGAGCGGCAGGAAAAGAAATCCGGCGGCGGCAAGAAACAACGCCAAGAAATGAAGACGGTCAGGGTCGGCTTTAAAACCGGTGCCCATGACGCTCAATTCAAGGCAAATCAGGTGGGCGGATTTTTGAAGGAAGGATATATCGTTAAAGTCGAACTTACTCTCCGTGGCCGAGAAAAAGCCTTGGCCCAACTTGGCAGACAGAAGTTAGATCAATTCCTAGCTGCCCTACCGGAACCGTACGCAGTTCAGGATCCGATCAAGCGATCGCCTTTCGGCTGGATCACCATCATCGGAAAACCGAAAAAATGACACATAAAAGAATTTCACACAGCGGCAAGACCAAAAAAGCACTATCCAAAAGGATTAAGATTTCGGCACGCGGTAAGATTATGAAACGCCGGCCGGGACAGAATCATTTCAATGCTAAAGATTCCGGAACCATCAGCCGAAGCAAACATCACAGTAAACAGGCTCCCACGGAATTGATCGATAAAGCCAAAGCTTTAATTTTCAACTAACATGCCGAGAGTAAAACGAGGAACAATTGCCAATGCCCGCCGCAAAAGACTTCTGAAACACACGAAGGGCTTTTTGTGGACCCGTAAATCTAAATTCCGCCAAGCCAAAGAAGCGACGCTTCACGCCTGGAGCTTTCAATTCGCCGATCGAAAGAAAAAGAAACGGACTTTCCGAAATCTTTGGACGATCAAGATCAACGCGGCCGCCCGCCAGCACGGCATCAGCTACTCGAAGCTGATCAATCAGCTCAAGAAAGCCAATATCGAGATCGACCGCAAGATCCTCGCCGACCTCGCCGAACACGAACCCAAAATATTCGAGCACATCTTCAAGCAGATCCAATAATACAAAAGCCGCCTTAAGGCGGCTTTTGTATTCTATACGCTCGCGTTGCCACACTCAGTCGCAGCCCCAAGGGGAGTCGAACCCCTGTTGACGGCTTGAAAAGCCGCTGTCCTAACCATTAGACGATGGGGCCCTCACACCTATTCAGCTCCTGCAACACAATTCTTAATTCTACGTTTGAGCTGGGTATAAGCGTTGCCTCTCAATTTAATGCTATATTCTCTGTGCTTAGCATCAGACTGTGAGTGGTAGGCTTCATAATACACTAAAATTAGGGGTCTTTTCAACTGGGTGGATAGAACTTTTCCAGAATTGTGTTGCCGAAATCTCTCCCTCAAATCTTCAGTATAGCCAAAGTAAAGCTCGCTGTTCTTGGTACTTTTTAATACATAGAAAAAATACATGTCAGAGCTGAGTAGGTGTGAGGGTGGGGCCCCATCAATTCGACCTATTATCGCATAAAAATTGAGAAATATCAATAAAAATGATACTATCAGGAACTAATGACGATCTTAGGAATCGAAACATCGTGTGATGAGACCGCAATTGCGGTTTTGGATATCGCGGACGATCAAACAATTACTGTTCGGTCCAATATCATCTCTTCCCAGGTGCATTTGCATGCCGAATTCGGGGGTGTGGTACCAAGTTTGGCCGCGCGTGAACATGCCAAGAATATCAATCGAGTGCTCGAAGCCGCGTTAAAAGAGGCGGGGGTTTTGGATATTGAGAAAGAGGTCGATTTGATCGCAGTGACTTACGGACCGGGGTTGGGACCGGCGCTGATCGTAGGTATTGCATTCGCGAAGAGTTTGGCAATGCTTCACGACAAACCTTTGGTTGGAGTAGATCATATGCGAGGACATATCTATTCAAATTGGCTAAATAAAAGCTTCGATCGAAAATCAGTTAAGTTTCCAATTTTGAATCTGCTTGTATCGGGCGGACATACAGAACTGATACTGATGACCGATTACGAGGAATTCAAGCTGATAGGCGAAACCCAAGATGATGCAGTTGGCGAAGCATTTGATAAAGTGGCTCGATTGCTTGGATTGGGCTATCCGGGCGGGCCCCTCATCTCGAAACTCGCCGAACAAGGCAATCTCGAGCGCTTCCCCCTACCAAGCCCGATGATTAATTCCAAAAACTTCGACTTCAGCTATTCCGGACTAAAGACTGCGGCGCTTTATTTGCTTCGAGATCTCAAGGCAACAAATATCGAATTAGACGATCAAATCAAAGCCGATATTGCAGCTTCATTCCAACACGCAGCTCTTGAAGTGCTCATTCAGAAAACAATACGCGCGGCTCAAGAATATAACGCCCAAGCAATCTTCCTCTCCGGTGGCGTTTCCGCCAATAGCCTCCTACGCAAAAAGCTGCATGCCGCAGCAACCGAATTGGGCATTCCCTATTCACAACCAGATCTCGCCTATACTGGCGACAATGCGGCCATGATCGCCTTGGCCGGATACTTCGCCTATCAAAAGAATTCGGCTACAGCTCAGTGGCAGACGCTCGACATGAAACCGAATCTCGGCTTTAATTAAGAGGTGGAACTTCCGAAAACCTACAACCCAGCTGAAACAGAAAGTCGGATTTATAAGCTCTGGGAAGAGAGCGGTTTTTTTAATCCTGATAATCTGCCATCCCGCTGCCGAGAGCCCTTTACAATAATAATGCCGCCAATAAACGCGAATGGCCACTTGCACGCCGGCCACGCGCTGGTCATGACCATTGAGGACATACTGATCCGATTCAAGCGTATGCGGGGATTTAAAACCCTCTGGCTCCCCGGCGCTGACCATGCGGGATTTGAAACATGGGTAGTTTACGAAAAGAAATTAGAAAAGGAGGGTCGTTCGCGTTTTCAAATTGAACGCGGACAACTGTACCAGGAAATTCTCGATTTTACTCTCGAAAACAAAAAGCATATGGAAAACGAGGTGCGCCGCATGGGCGCGTCCTGCGACTGGTCTCGGGAGAAATTTACGCTCGACGATGATGTTGTGAAGGAAACCCAAAAGACATTCGCCAAAATGTTCGACGACGGTCTTATCTACCGCGGAGCCGGAATGGTAAACTGGTGCACCAAACACCAGACCTCCTTATCCGACGTGGAGACCGAGAACATAGAACGAGATGATACATTATATTATCTGACCTACGGCCCGCTGACAGTCGCCACCGTAAGACCCGAGACGATGTTTGGCGATGTCGCGGTAGCGGTTAACCCCAATGATGCCCGCTACAAACAATACGTGGGACAAACCATAGAAGTTGAAACCCCGATCGGCGTCATGAAACTTCCCATAATCGCCGATGAGACGGTGGAAATGGAATTTGGC
>MGJZ01000005.1:0-3758 GCA_001794525.1 Candidatus Yanofskybacteria bacterium RIFCSPHIGHO2_02_FULL_50_12
GGAATTCCAATCGCGGCCGGATGAGGTAAAAGTGGCCGCGGGCATGTTCAGCCAATGCTTCGTACCGTCCGGCCAGACCGCATAGACTTTTTTGTCGTTGACCGGGCGGATATAATTGCTCGACATATACGAGTTGAAGGTGCGGTCATCGACCGGAATCGCCTTACTTGCGTCAAGGTGGCCGTACAGTTTGATTACCTCCTGGCTCAAGTAACGTTTATACTTTCCCTCCACGACATAGATCGGCGCTTCATGCGGTCGCTTGATGAGCGCACCGTCTTTGATCTGACCAGGCATGGCGGCATTGTCTAAAAAGCTCACTTTGATTGACACTGTTGCCGAAGGATCGTTGCTGCCAAAACCACTGCTTATGCTTTGGTTGATCGGAATCAGCACGACCGATCGAAGCGCACCAGGATTGAAAAGATAGTTCGCTCCGGGTTGGAATGTGCCCACGCGTCCGTCATCAGCGACATAGGCAACGGAAAACAATGGGTCGCCGGCTACCTCTATCTTGACTGCTTTATCAGCCGGCAAGTTTAAGAAATTATATCGCTGCCAAGTCGCTTGCCATGGTTTGGCGGAGTGGAATATCGTCTGCTCGTTCGGATACGAAATAGTCTGCGTCTGGGGAGTAATGCGAAAACTCTTTAATCCTTCAAGCTGATAGCCGTAACGGCCGTCGCGAGCAGTGTCGTTAAGATAGTTGGCAATTGCCCAATTTCGAAACAGATCAACGAACCGTTCCGGCAGGCCTCGCGAAATAAGCCATTTATTGATCGAATCAATCCCCCAATTGGCGCTTTGTAATGTTTCACTCAAGATCGCCGGTCCGAACTGTTCGATTAAATATTGCCCGAATAGCGCCACTTGAGCATAGTCGCTTCTGGCATTAGCCCATTCGGTCAGACTGTCTGTCGGCGAATCCAAAAATGTGCGTATGCGGTTTTCAAGACTGGAACCACTGAACGGTATATTGAATCCGGAAACCGAAATGGCGTACTCGGATCGAAGTTCGTTCAGCCAGACTTCCTCGCTGGTCTTGCGCACCAGTTCTTTTTGATTGAATGAAATAAGGTGCTGAAACTCATGACTCATGAATGATTTTGCAATCGTTGCACCCAACGCTTCGATACTGATCACGAACATTTCGCGTTCGTTGGAATCAGAAAAGATAGTTTTCGGAAATCCATGTATCGAATCGAAATAGCCTCCATTACCAGCCTTGAGATCATGCAGTAACACGGTGATGCGAGGATCATTGTCCACGCCAGGATTGGGCTCGGACCCCCATAGCTGAACTTCTTTTGCATATACGTGCTGTTCAAAGTCTTGAGCCAGTATAAGCAAGGCCTCAGTCAATGCGGCCCGGGTGGGACTGTTCAATGAGTTCCAATACTGATCTTCGACGTAGAAATACGCATGGGCCGATATGGCACGCAATGTGGCTGAGAGATTCTTGCGTCCAGATTGATCATAAGTTTCATTGACATTTATTTGAACCGTCTGGCCGAGGGTATCGGCCACGGCTGCCGGCGGAAAGATAAAAAAAGACACGGCCAATGCCGCAAAAGCAGAAAATATCGAGAAATATTTCTTCATTTTTGATGATATTGTATCATTGGACGAACGAAAAATCCATACGAATCTTCATGATGTATTTGCCTTGATTTTTATACTAAAGTTCAGTATACTATATTATCGCGTGAAGAAATTCATTTTATTCATCCTCGACGCAGCGGTGCTTTACGCCTCGCTGCTTTTGGTGCTTAAGATCCGATACCCGGACCATTTCGCCGATCAGCACCAAAGTCATTTTTATCCATTCCTACTGATCTTCGGATTGTGGCTTCTTATTTTCTATATTGCCAATCTGTACGAGACGAGGCTCCTTCGCAATAACGTGCATTTCTACACCGCCCTGTTCCGAGCAATTGCTTTCGCCACTACAATCTCGGTGCTATTTTTCTACCTGATCCCGCTGTTCGGCATCACGCCGAAAACTAACCTCATTCTCTTTACCGCGATCGTATCCGGCCTGGCGTTCGCCACGCGCTGGTTGTTTAACGGCATCGTCGAGAACCGCTTCAAAAAATCAGTGCTGATCGTGGGCACTGACGAACAATCGCAGGAGCTGGCACGATTCATTCGAGATAACCCGCAGTGGGGCTATGTCGTAAATCGAACAGTAGACCCGACAGACATCGAATCCATTGAGCGGATTATCCGTGAAGAACAAATTAACATTATCGTGTTGAATCCAGGGGCCTATCAGATGGCCCGCATCATCGACTTGTTTTACAAATCACTCAATAAGAAAATCGGCTTCGTAAACCTTTCGTCATTTTACGAGCGCTTAACCGGACAGGTGCCGCTGGGCACGATCAATCAGATTTGGTTTTTAGAAAATCTCAATGAAGGCAATAAGCGGGCTTATGAGATTTTCAAACGCGGCGCAGATTTCGTCTCCGCGGTGGTTATCGGTATTATTGCTCTTATTTTGTTCCCGTTCATCATGATTTCGATCAGAGCCACCTCGGCAGGGCCAGTGTTTTATCGGCAACGTAGGGTGGGCCAAGCCGGCCGAGCCTTTAATATGATCAAATTTCGAACTATGCGCCAAGACGCAGAACAAGCCACCGGCGCAGTTTGGGCGGCCGAAAACGATCCTCGGATTACAAGAGTGGGCAGATTTCTCCGCAAGACCCGGCTGGATGAACTTCCCCAGATTTGGAACATTTTTAAAGGCGAGATGTCCTTCATCGGCCCACGCGCCGAGCGGCCGGAATTCCATGAGCAACTAAAAGCGGTGCCATTCTACGAAGAGCGCTACCTAATTAAACCTGGCCTGACCGGCTGGGCCCAGATCAACTTCCGCTATGGTTCGTCGGTAAAGGACGCGGCCGAGAAACTCAAATACGATTTGTATTACATCAAAAACCGCTCGCCCATCCTGGATCTCGGCATTTTCCTGAAAACCGCACGGATTATTCTGCAGCAATCAGGCAAATAGGCCGGTCGGCGGAGCGGTTTAGTATAATCTCAGTCGCCACGGAAGCCATATCGATTCCCAGATGACTCGCGAAGACATTTTAGACTGGCCTTCTCGCCGCTCGCTGAAGGTGATGGGATGCTCGACGAATCGACACCTCTTTTGCCACAAACGATATTTCAATTCCACCAGAAAGGCATACCCATCGGCCGCGATGCCATTCAGGTCAATTGTCCGCAAGGCTGATGCGGCGTACGCGTTAAATCCGGTCGTCACGTCCCGAGTTGGAATTTGCAGAATAAAACCTACGTACCAATTGGCAAATCGGCTCAAAAGCCGCCGATGCCGATGCCAATTGGCAATCGCGCCGCCGGGAATATAGCGGGAACCTATCACTACATCATACTCTGGAAGATGAGCTGCCAGCCCTGGGATCGCGTTGAAATCATGGGAGAAATCGGCGTCCATCGTGACAATCGCTTCAAAGGGCCTGGCTTGGGACCGGCGGAACCCTTCCAGGCAGGCACGGCCGTATCCCTTTTCGCCTTGCCGGATGATATAGGATAATCTCGGAAAAGTACGCTGCAACTCGGCCAGCAGAGGCGCGGTCCCGTCAGTTGAACGATCATCGACGATCAAAACCGAAATACCAGGCAGGCGCCTGAACAGTTCGGGGATGAGGATGCTTAAATTTTTAGCCTCGTTGAGCGTCGGGATGAGGACGATAATCTTTGAAAAATCCATAAGCGATAAGAATCAAGGCCAA
>MGJZ01000005.1:3850-5860 GCA_001794525.1 Candidatus Yanofskybacteria bacterium RIFCSPHIGHO2_02_FULL_50_12
GGACCAGGCCGAGAAGGAACCGGCCGCGCAAAAGAGCCGGAATGGCCGTAAGCGACAGCAATACGGTCATGGGCAGCAAATATTTGGCGAAGGAAAAGGACAGGCTTCCTACTAATAATATATTGAGAATAACAGAAATAATTATTTCCTTTCTCAACTTCAATGACCTATTCAAGAATACCGAGAGAGCGCCGATGATCATCAGAAGCGGCGAAGCAAGGATCTTTCTGGTATGGATAAGGAGATTCGCGCCGACCCGCAAGAATCCTTTTATCTCGATCGGAAAGCTTTCTTTCAATGAAGGCGGGTTGCCGGTTTCATAAGTCCCAGTCTCGTAGGAATTAATGGCCGCATTGTTCACGAAATGGCCAGTCTGATAGAAGTTGGCGCCAAGATATGCTCCGCCGATCAGCAAACCGGCAATCAGCCAGGCCACTCGGCGACGGTTCCAGAAATGATCAAAAAACAACGGCAGCAGCACCAGGGCAAAAGGCTTTACGATCCCGCCGATCGCCCAGGCGATCGGCGTCCAATTTTTCCTATGGATGCTTCCGTAAATGATCAGGAGAATGAAAAACAACAGAGCTGCTTCCTGAAATCCACGCAGTAAGGTCACATGCGGATAGGGCATGAGCAATATCAAGGCCATCGCCAACCAGCCGGCCCGGCGGCTGCTAAACCAGTCGCGGCCGATGAGATACGCGAGCGGCATGGAAAGGAGCGAAAAGATCATTGAGGCGTAGATAATCGAAATCGGAGATCCGGTAAGCCAGACGATCGGAACCGCAAAGAACGACAGTCCCTGGAACCCGTAATAGGATTTGAAATCGAGCGTCCCATGAGCGAGCGCTTCTGCGAATCCTTGATAATGGAAGCCGTCATCTTGCATCATCGGCGTAGCAAGAAAAAAATAGAGAGCCAGGCCCGCCATGACGCTGATGCAAAGATATAATTCTTTCTTGTTCATCATCGATTGGGTGCAAGTGATCTGACCAGCACCAAAAATGATACCAGATGGGACACGGCCAGCCAAATAGTGACCATCGCGATCGAGCCCCAGATGCCGTATTCCCTGATCAGCCACAAGCCCAGCGGAATTCCTGCGCCCAATACGGCCAGATTGATTATGATCGAAAGTTTAACTTTATTCAGCGCCCGCCACATCGGCCCAAGGCCCACGCCTAGTCCGTAGAAACCCCCATATACCAACAGGCCGGCCACATATCGAGCGCCGGGTAGGAAGCTTTCGCCGTACAGAATCCGAAAAACGGGCGCCGAAACTGCAATCGCAACCACAGTGATCAGAAGAGAAAGAAGCGAAGAATATAGAGACAATTTCACGAACTTCTTGAGAACCGTCGAGCGGTCCTCTTCAAAAAACCGCGGAAACTCAACGTTAGATATTACGGATATGGGCCCAAGGAAACTTAGCGATAGATTGACGAACCCGAACGCCAGCTTGAAGAAAGTCACCTCCTCGACCGCAACATACAAACCGGTAAGGATGATCGGCAGGGACATATATACCGTGCTTAAATTCCGATCGATCGCCACCCAAGAGATGAAAGCAAAATATTTTTTGAATGGTACGCGCCAGATCCGACGGCTAAGCCCGCGAAGCGAGGGAATCATCGGATCAGACCGGGAAACACGTCGCCAAATCAAGACCGAAATGAAAAAAATGATCAGGGCGCCGAGCAAATGGCCAGTCATCGCTCCGGCAATGCCGAACCCCGCGGCCAGCAAGCCCAAGGATAGGCCGTAGCGGACCACTTGATCAGAAACCATAAGACTGGAAAGACGGCGGATATTTCCGGTGACCTGAAGTGAGATGCTCGTTAAAGAAAAATAAGAGCTGGAGATCATTGCCGCAATGGCGATGATGATGGCATACCCGCCAATCCGATAATCTCCGTAAAACGCTTCGGAAATAAAGGGGAGCGCCATGAGGATCACGACGGTCACCAGCGAAGCCGCCGCGACGATTTTAAGAAAATATGCCAGAGCTTC
>MGJZ01000005.1:5891-10086 GCA_001794525.1 Candidatus Yanofskybacteria bacterium RIFCSPHIGHO2_02_FULL_50_12
GCGCCGCCGACCAGACTGGCCGCGGCGTCGGAAAATCCCGAGCCCACCAAGAGCGTGGCCAAGCTGGCCAAGCCGAATGCGAGCGAATAAATGCCGAATAGTTCCGGTTGGAGAATACGGGCGATCAAGACGCCCGAACCGGCTTGGATGAGGCTGGCGCTTACGCTCCCCGCCTGCAAGAGGGCTGTTTTGCGAACGAACGAATGCTTTAACATCCCCAGAAATTTTTCATATGCGCCCATGCAGAGATACTCTATCATCAATCAAAATCATTGTAAAAAGAGGATTTTTATGGCATAATTATCGACGCAAGCTATGACTCGACTGATAAGCAAAATTAAAAATTTGATCCGGGCGCCTATGCATCGTATCGGCGCCTATACCCAACTCGACATGAACTACCTGGTGCGCGGCGGTTTTTGGCTTACTTTTGGCCAGGTGGTGGGCATCGGATCGTCCTTGATTGTCGCCATCGCATACGCAAACTTACTGCCCAAGGAAGCGTACGGCTTGTACAAATACATCATGTCCGTTGCCGGCATCTTGGGAGTATTCATGCTTACCGGCATGCTTACGCCGATTTCAAGAACCGTAGCCAAAGGCAAAGATACGATCTTGGCAGGCGCGATCAGGTATCAGCTCCGTTGGAGCTCGATTTTTGTGGCCATCAGTACCGCCGCGGCGGCATACTATTGGCTCCAAGGAAACCAGGCGATTGCCTGGTCGCTCCTGATTCTCGCCGCGGGAACCCCTTTTATCAGAAGCCTCAACAGCTTCGGATCATATTTGACGGGTAAAAAGGATTTCCGGCTCAACACGATCATTGACACGATTTCCGGCCTGTTTGTCGCGGCCGCGGTAATTGCCACAATCTCCATTACCAACAGCGTCATCGCCTTGATCGGCGTCTATGCCGCGTCAAATCTCATCGCAAACGGGGCGGGGTATTGGGTCACCACCCGCAAATATCCCCAAGCGACGACCGCGGCGCTCGACGAGGACACGAAGAACTTCGGCAAATCCTTGAGCGTACTCGGCGCATTGGGAGCCATTGCCCAACAGCTCGATAAAATCTTAGTATTTAAGTTCTCCGGAACCATCGAGCTGGCGATATATTCCATCGCCAGCGCCATGCCGGACCGCATGAAATCATTTCTGAAAACACTCGTGGCATTGGCATTCCCAAAACTGGTTGCCAAGGAATTCACGGATATCCGTTCTTCCCTGCGTCTGCGCGTTCTTCAATCAATGGCTATCGGCGGTATCGCGGCCGGGGCCTACATCGCGGCCGCGCCGATCGCGTTCCGATATTTATTCCCGGAATACCAAAGCGCCGTCTTCTACTCCCAGATCATGGCCCTCTGGCTCGTATTTTTCGTACCCATGCATTATATCGGGTATATTATCCATGCCCGGAAACATGTTAGAACGATCTATATCTTGGAATCGCTGACGGTGGCCGTCCGGATCGGCTGCTACATCTTGTTCGCCGTGCTCTGGGGGATTATAGGCATCGTCATTTCCCGAGTGGTTTCAATCGGCCTTATATTCCTAGCCCACCTAATAATGTGGGATTGGGAAGAACCGAAACAACACCGGGCCTAGGCCCGGTGTTGTTTTCTGCTTAAGTACTTAAGCGACTCCAATTCCCGATAGGTAACAATGATCCAATGGCGTGGCAGTGAGGTGAGGAACTGTCCGCGGCCATGGAATCCCATCGTGTTTTCGATAATCATCGTATTAGCCTTGCCGTTAATCTGCATCACTTCAAGGCCGTTCTGACGCAGAAATTCCTGGCTTACTTCGGGCGTTTCCGTGGCGCGACGTTCTTTATTCCATTTCCAGTAAAACATCACGCTCATCTTGTATTCCATCCAAAGCCGCGCGAGTGTCATTTTATGGGATCGCTTCACGAACATCGTCGCCGCATTCCGTTCATCAACATCGGTCAGATACAAAAAACACTTAATCGTCGGGTAACTGACATCAAAATGCAGATTGTCCGATTTCACGTCGGTAGTAGGCTTGCCGATGTCCTCTTCATGGTAATAGCTGATCTCGAATTGGACTTTGGGCGTGATGAGAATGTCTTTGCGCACCGCCGCCGCAACGATAGAATTAATAAACTCGTTGTTGGCCAGATGTGGCTCCAGGATAGGATTTGATTTGTGTTCGCTCACCAGCGTGTCGCGCCGCACGTGGGGCGCTCGTTCATTGGAAACTTTGATTTCTTTAGACTCACATTCGGTTTTTATGGCCGCAAACACATCCGCCGGGAAAAAGTTCGGCAATACGGCCACGCCATCCTCGATCACTTGTCGGGCAATGGCCGCGGCCCGAGCATCTTTGGGCATCCGATTCCGGCGCAATGCAAAAGAGAGATTGAAAAAAAACACCCGTAATACATGGTAGCCGAGCAGATTCAAAATCGGGCCGCCTGCAAAGCGCGGCGGCGCAGCATAGAATTTTCGTATCAGCGGGCTAAGAATCGGTATGCTCATGGCGTTTATAGACAAATAATTCCTGTGCGATTTCCCATCGGGCGGCATCAAGCGCGTTGCCTGCTTTTATGAAAGGCGGACCGAATCGCTCATCAGCCCGATGCTTACCATTTATCATAACATTCGAACCGTTAAGAAAAGTTGCGGCAGGTCCAAACAGTCGAAATGCTTCACTCATCTCTGAACGGAACGCGTCGTGAACGAAGAGCCAGCCGTTGGTATCGAGCATCGTATCGCGATGCACGCGCTTGATACAAGAAATTCTCGCTCTGCCATCTATAAAAATTACGTCGAACTGGCTGTCTACGGGAATCATGACATAATCCTGCAGCTGGGTAATGGGTCCGTCAAGAATAATCTCATCCTTCATCATCGGCGGCCGCAGTCCCGGCAGATGCCATAAATAAATATCCATATTACCGCAGGCAATGCGCAGGCGGCCGGCAGCAGGATTATTTTGGAAATAATCCAAAAAATTTTGTTGAGCTTCGCCTCCGCGCCAGGCAATATTACCTAGCCGATCTTTTTGCTCGCGACCAAGAGAACGCGCCAGGCCCGCTCCTAACCAGATTCGATAACTTAACTCCAACAGGCCAAGCTTGACTAGATTTTTTATAATCTTCAGGGGCGAAAATCCGAAATACGGCTTGAATCCGTCAATATACTGGAAATGCTTGTTCCCCAGCATAATCTGCCAGGTAAGAGAGTCTCCTCGCAGATCGCGCCGATCCCGTGATACATTCCCAATGTGAGACACCGGGATACTAAAGCCGCGAAGCGGCTGCCATACTGCCTCACATGTTCCTTTTTCAGCACATGCGGCGAGAACTGACTCCGCCAAGTGACCGAAAAATCTCGTTTCGTGCTCAACGGAAGTAATTTTAAATGGAGTGCCAATTTCACCGCCTAACCGTGCCAAATGAATCGTGCTATTGCCGCTTCCCCATTCCAATATCCGCACGCTCTGTTTTTGTTTGGCACGATCGCGTACAGCATCCAAGACCGCCTGCCAACAGTTATCGCTCATAAACGGCGCGCCATCCAGGGGCTTGATCTTCATCGTCATTTCCATGCCATCATGAGCGAGAACTCTTTTGGGAAGCGATCCAAGCCCTTAAAAAATATTTTGTTTTGCCGGGACAGAAGGAATTTATGATTCGGTTCGGTATACGGAATATAGCGATTGACAACCATTTGTAATTTCGGAGGCAGCATCGAAATGCCTCGCTTGATGATTTTTGAAACGTTGCCGCCGACAATCTTGGCAAAATGGGCATGTTCGAATCTAGAAAAGCCGGCTTCAACAAATGCCGCTCGCCAATCCTTGAGCCGATATTCTTTTTCCCCGTTCATACGCCGAGTAAAACGCTGGTCCAACGGCACACCGGATCGTTTCTTATCGGCGGGGCCGTATTCGGAATCTACTAATTCTTCTAAATCTTTTTCAGTATACGAATCCGGTCGTGCTTTGTCGAAACACACGATGCAACCACCTTTTTTCAGAACCCGATATAATTCACCGATTGTTTTTTTAATGTCAGATGAGTGATGGAGCGAAAAATAATCAACCACAAAATCAACGGATCCGTCCGGCAGTCCGATGGCATCAAAATCACCGACGACACCGACTACTTTATCGTGTTGGTCTCCTAAGATGTAGGCCGACACTTTCGGCGCCAGCAACTCTATAATCG
>MGJZ01000006.1:0-3267 GCA_001794525.1 Candidatus Yanofskybacteria bacterium RIFCSPHIGHO2_02_FULL_50_12
CTCGTTCAGCTCGAGCTCGATGGTGCCGACCGGTGCCGTCGAATCCTCGACCAGCTCCCAGCCTTCATACGGCGGCGCGGGCTTCGTCGTGTCGGATACCTGGATGGCGACCCATGTTCGGAGGGTATCGAGCATCCGTGCAACGGTGCCGTTGTCGAGGCCCTGCTGGAACTCTGCCAGGCTGATTTTCTTGTCCTTGGCGAGCTTGCGGACCTGTTCGAGTTGCGCGGTGGTCACGGCCTGCATGGTCATGACGACTCCTTATTGAATGGCTCACCTGCAGCTCCGGCGGAATTGCCGGGACCGCAAGCGGGTAGTTTTCAAGGCTCTATACTATCATTATACTCCTTTCCAACCTAAAAGTCAAGTGCCTTGTAATTGGTTCCATGCCTTGGAACCAATCATATTGTCATATAACTATATAACAATATGAGTGGTTGTTAAAAAGCTCGGTTTTAAGCAGTTATCTTTTCTTCTTGAGTTTTTGCCTTCGCTCTTCGACACGCTCACGAAACCCTTTTTCATTAGTCCTAGAACTCGAAGGCTTTGCGTCGACGAAGGTGATGAAGAATGCTTCTGGAGGGTCAAAGTATTGGTCAGGCTTGGTAGCGCCGAGCTCTCGAGCTCTGCTGATAAGCCTATCCACGTCATCAAGTTCATCGTCGTGGATTTCTAAATACCCACACTTATCGAGACCTTCAGCTTTTTTCTCAGCCATGTTGTTTCCCCTGATGTATCAGTGTGATGTGTCTGAGCGGGATTGCAATATCCAAGAGCGGGTCGGAGTTAACCTCGAAAATAATTTCTACCTCAGTTACCTCCCTGACGGTTCCAGGGCATTTCAAGTCAGAAACCGCGCCTTCTTTTTCGTGCAGTCTCACAAAGCTTATCTCTATTTCCTTGGCGCTCTTCTTGAGGGAGATAAGGAGCGAGATGAGACTTTTCCTTCTCTCCTTTCCAAATTCACTCAGGACGCCAATCCTACTCCACACACGATTGCAATGCTTGTGAAATGGAGCTGGACCCCCGTGATTCCACGCACAGTAATCCCAAAGAGTTTGATTGTAAAGCTTTTCTTTCATTTCTCCCTCCTCAGAGAAAAGCAAAAACCGCCGATATGGCGGTTTTTGCGAGATATTCTCTCACCTCCACATCATCTTTCCCTTGCGGGCTGAATGGAGCACCTTACGGAAGCAGGTTGCTGGAGCGTCACAGGGTCAGTACCCTCGGCTCACTCTTGATAATATGAAGTTGTGAACGAACTATATTTCAATGATATACGAGTAGGTTAAAACTGTCAACTGGAAGTGTTAAAAGTTCGGCTTTGAACATAAACTCTCTGGCTTGGCCAAATTCAAACGCCTTGGAGTACTCATCTCATATTGTCATATAATTATATGACAATATGAGAACAAGAAAATAGAAAAGCACGTCCCGGAAGAAACGTGCTCTTCTTGGAACGTGCTAATGACGGCGGTTGAACTCAAAAAGGAGCCAGTGGTCCCCTGAGTCCAGAGAGAAAAGTTCCGAACGACCAACCTGACCCTGAGTCATATCACAAACTTCAGAAATTAAAAAGAGCGGCCAGCTTTTGCTTACCGCTCTCATTTTACCAGTTTGCGCAACTGTTTCTTTGCCTCCCAGAGAAGGGCACCTGTCCTACCAGGAGATCGGTTTAACTTTGTGGCGATCTCGGAGGTAGAAAAACCCTGCAAATGCAAACATATCACTTCTCTCCTGGATTTTGAAAGCTTTTGGAGAGCTTCTGAAATGAGTATTCTCGAAGTTAGATCTTCAAGATACGCGTTAGGCGTAGGAGTTTCAAACTTCAATGCTCGAGAACGTCTTCTAAAGTAGTCAGTAGCCTTGTGTTGAAAGATCCCAATAAACCAACCACCTAATTTAATCTCTCCTGGGAACTTGTCTTGTTGTATGCTATTCCACGCCGCCAGAATCGCTTCCTGCCATATATCTTCATAGTCTTCTCGGCGAACATTCCTGCTCGTGAGTAGCCTCATGCAATAACTCCGAAGGCGCGGAGAAAGCATGGATTCAAAGTCAGCCAAATCCACTTTCATAAAAACCCCTTAAAAAGAACTGGGCTAGTATTCGTACATCGCCAACTGGGCGCCGAACTGCTTGAGCACTTCCAGGGCCACGGAAACCACGATCAGAATCGAGGTGCCGCCGACCGCAAAGTCGGTCATGCCCGTCGAGTTCTGGACGATATTCGGCAAGACCGCGATGAGACCGAGGAAGATCGCGCCGACAAGCGTCACGCGGTTCAGGAGATGATACAGGAATTGAGCCGTCGATGGACCGGGCCTAATGCCGGGGATATAGCCGCCCTGTTTCTGGATGCTTTCCGAGACCGACTTGGGATCAAAAGTCACGGCGGTGTAAAAATAGGTAAACAGGAACACCAACAGGAAATAGAACACAATGTATGGCACGCCGGTCGGCTGGAGGAATTGGTTGACTACATTTGCCGCGCGCGACACGAACGCGATTTGAGTGTTGGCTAGGAAGCCCGCAACCATACCCGGAAATAGAAGTAATGAAAGGGCAAAGATAATTGGAATCACGCCAGCATTGTTAATGCGCATCGGCAGATACGTCGAAACGCCCCCGTAAATCTTATTGCCGCGGATCCGCCGCGCGTAGTTGATCGGAATGTTCCTCTGGGCCTCGGAGA
The DNA here is from genome assembly GCA_001794525.1 of Candidatus Yanofskybacteria bacterium RIFCSPHIGHO2_02_FULL_50_12. Taxonomy (GTDB): domain Bacteria; phylum Patescibacteriota; class Minisyncoccia; order 2-02-FULL-40-12; family GWA2-44-9; genus MGJZ01. Next base: position 2,696 of record MGJZ01000006.1, read on the forward strand.
TGTAAACGACGCCGACGATCACCGCCACGGCCAGCACCGCAAACAAGGCGTAGTTGAAGAACAGAGCCGAGGTATATTTGAACAGCGCCTGCTGGAGCGCGACCGGAAATCCGGCCACGATGCCGGCGAAGATCATGATCGAAACGCCGTTGCCGATGTTCTTCTCCGAAATCAATTCGCCGAGCCACATCAGGAATACGCTCATCGCCGTCACCACCGCCAATACCGAAATCCAGTCGGTCAGTGACAAGTAGCCGATGACCTGCTGGCGCTGCAGCGCGGCCAAGAACGCGAATCCTTGAAGCAGGGCGAGCGGGACCGTGAGCATGCGGGAGTATTGATTGAATCGCTGGCGGCCGGCCTCACCTTCGTATTTATACATCTGCTCCAATTGCGGAAACACCATCGTCAAAAGCTGCATGATGATAGATGCGGAGATATAGGGACCCAAGGCAAGCATTGCGATCGAAAGCTGTTCCAAGGAGCCACCGGTTAAGGCCGACAGCAAGCCATAGAACTGGTTGTTGGCGAAGAACGCCTGGAGCTGAGTCTGATCCACATACGGAACGGGG
>MGJZ01000006.1:3289-17510 GCA_001794525.1 Candidatus Yanofskybacteria bacterium RIFCSPHIGHO2_02_FULL_50_12
CGGCCAAGATGCCGAGAATAAACAACACCTTGTTGCGAAGGTCCGGCTTCTTTAATATTTGTAAAATTCTATTCATATTATCCTATAATCGTGCCGCCTGCTTTTTCTATCTTTTCTTTAGCGGAAGCGGAGAATAAGAAGCCTTCGAACTCGAGTTTCTTTTTGAGTTCGCCATGGCCAAGCACTTTGGCAGCCTTGGCTCCTTTGGCAATCATGCCCTCTTTGATGAGTAGGTCAAGAGTAATACGCGAGTCTTCTTTGAAGCGATTAAATGCATCCACGTTAAAAGACGCGGTCTTATCGCGATGCATCTGATAGAAGCGGTGGCGATGATGCGGCCGATTTGAACCAGGCTTCTTGGAAGCGCCGCGGCTCTTCGGAAAAAGCTGCCAGAGGCGATTGTCGCCGCCGCGGAATCCCGGCTTTACGCTCGAGCCGGCGCGAGATTTCTGACCCTTCGTGCCTTTGCCGGAATAGGTGCCCCTTTTACCACCTCGACCTACTCTTTTGGCACGCTTTCTATCAGTATTCGGTTTTATGGTATTAAGTTGCATGTTAAATTCTGATCTTCTTGAATGCGGCGAGCGTGGCCATGGCGATATTGACCTTGTTATTGGTGCGCTCGATCAACTTGCCGGTGAGTCCGGTGATGCCGGACAGTTTGGCTACGACGCGGACCGGACCGCCGGCCTTAACGCCGCCACGTGCCGGTTTCAGGATCACAACCGCACTGTGATATTTAGCTTCTACTTGATAAGGAATCGTTCCGTTTTTCAGGGGAATGGTAATCAATCCTTTGCGCGCCTGATTGGTGGCCTTCTGAATCGATTGAGCCACATCTTTACCCTTCGCCATGCCGACACCCACGCGGCCCTTGCCGTCGCCGATGACGACTGTCGCGCGGAAACTGAATCGCTTGCCGCCCTTAGTTACGCGGGATACCCGGGCGATATCGAGGACTTTCTGGTCGAACTCGGACTTCGGCCGATCTGCCCCGCCGCGCCGCGGACCGCCTCTGCCTCCCCGTCCGCCGCCGCCGCGGCCGCGGCGAAATCGATCGTCCCGTTCGCCTCGCGGCGAAGCGGGTTGAGAAGCCGGTGCCGGGGTACCCGAAACCTCCGCCGTTGGAGTTTCGGTTGCAGGAGTCTCTGGTTGTTTGTTTTCCGGTTCCATTTTAAACTATTAAATCTTTAAACTATTAAACTTATATTTTAATTCCGCCTTCACGCAAGGCTTCGGCGACCGCCTTCACGCGGCCGTGATATTTGAATCCGCCGCGATCGAAGACTGCCTGGCTGATTCCTTTCTCTTTCATATTTGCAGCAATCACTTTTCCGACAGAAGCTGCCGTCTCCGTTTTGGTGCCTTTAGTTTTCACTGCTTTTTTGGCTGCAATCGTGTTGCTTAGCAAGGTCTTACCAGCTTCATCGTCAATTACTTGTACAAATACATGGCGATTGCTTTTAAAAATGGCAACGCGCGGACAAGTTGATGTGCCGGTAATGCGCGCTCGAACTCTTCGGTGACGCAATATTCTCTTTGTTCGTGTCGTATTCATCTTGATGATTAATAATCAGTAATCAATTATTAATTTAGGCTGCGGTGGCGGCTTTCTTGCCGGCCTTGCGCCGGATGACTTCGCCTTGATAGCGAATACCGCTTCCTTTATAAGGTTCAGGTTCGCGATAGCGGCGGATATTGGCCGCGATCTTGCCGACTAGTTCCTTGTCCATGCCCTGAATCCGAATGCTGTTTTTTTCCGTTTGAAAGGTAACGCCCTCGGCACCATGCACTGTAATCGGATGAGAAAAACCCAGGCCGAGTTCAAGATCGCTTCCTTTGACGGTGGCTTTATAGCCCACGCCCTGGAATTCAAGGACTTTTTCAAATCCATTTGCCGCGCCGATAATCATATTCTGCACCAGCGATCGAGCCAAACCCCAGAATATTTTCCCTTCCTTGCTGCGCGGATTATCAGGGACGATTTTTACCAGGCCGTCGGCCACGTTAACCGTCACCTGTTGAGGCAACGGTTTGGTCAGCGTTCCTTTGGGACCTTTTGCGATAATCGAATCCCCGCTGATCTGGACATCAACGCCTGAAGGAATTGCGATGGGTTTTTTTCCGATTTTAGACATGTGTTATTGAATGTATACGTTCGTCACCAGACTTCGCAGATTATTTCTCCACCCAGTCCCTGTTTCTTGGCTTCACGGGAGCTCATGACTCCTTTGGAAGTTGAGAGAATGGCTATACCATGGCCCGACCGGACCGGATGAATCTCATTAGTCTTGAGATACATCCGACGGGAAGGCTTGCTGACCATTTTCATGCCGCTCACCGCACCCAATCCTTGTTGGTACTTCAGAGTGAGTATCAGGTGCTCATGTTCAGACTTCTTTTCACTGTCGGCGCCGGCGCTTACCAGACGGCCCGGCTTGGCCGGCTTCTTTTTGCGCTCGATGTCGCTGACATAGCCGGTGTCTTTCAAAATCGAAGCGACTGCCCACTTCATCTTGGAAAATGGCATCGAAACCTGCTCATGGCGCACCGCCTGAGCGTTCTTGATCCTTATTAACATGTCTGAAATTGGGTCTACCATGACGATTTTTTTACTCCTGGCAGCAGTCCTTGGCTGGCCAATTCTCGGAAATGGATGCGGCATAAACCAAATCGGCCGATATATCCATGCTTCCGTCCGCACAAAAAACAACGCCGAACAATTCTCGATGAGAATTTAGGTTTTTTGTTTGAACGGGCGATGGTTGATTTCTTGGCCATTGAATTAATCTTTCTTTATTGGAAAACCCATATTCTTGAGCAGAGCGATTCCCTGCTCCTTGGTTCGGGCGGTGGTTGTGATTGTTATCTGGAGGCTGAAAATATCTTTGCTGTTTTCGTAATTCAGCTCCGGAAAAATACTAGACTCCTTGATACCAAGATTCAGATTGCCACTGGCATCCACGTTCTTTTGTTCAATGCCTCGAAAGTCCTTTGAACGCGGCAAGGCGATATTGACCAAGCGATCGATGAAGTCCCACATCCGGCCGCCGCGCAGGGTTACGGAAACGCCGACCGGCGCGCCTTCACGAAGTTTGAAACTCGCGATGGATTTTTTGGCGTTGCGCAGCACTGGCTTCTGGCCGGCAAGCATACCGATATCTTTAGCGATCCGCTCGATCGCCGCGTCATCCTTGTGAATGCGGCCCACGCCGACGTTTACTGTAACTTTCTCGATCTTCGGTACTGCCATCACATTATCAATCGAAAACTCCTTCTGCATCGCAGGAATGACAGTCTTTCGATATTGTTGCAGTAAGGAATTCATGGCGCTCTACTTTACCTCATTTTTACACTTTTTACAAATGCGGGTTTTGGCGTCGCTTTCGACTTTAAAGCCGATTCTGGTCGTTTTGCCGCACGACGGACACACTAGAGCCACGCTCGCCGCATGCACCGGCCGTTCTTTGGAAATGATCTGGCCCTTCTGTCCCTGTTTTCGAGCTCGAGTGTGACGCTTCATAAGATTTAATCCTTCCACAACCACCTTCTCGTCCTGCGGGATGGTAACCAAAATCTTGCCGGTCTTGCCGCGATCTTTGCCGGTCAGCATCATTACATTGTCGCCTTTGTGGATTTTCATGTTAAACGAGTTCGTTTGCAAGTGAGGCAATTGTATTGAATCCTTTTTCTTTAATTTCACGGGGGATGGGACCGAAAATACGGCCGCCCTTCGGTTCGGTGCCTTCCAACAGCACCACGGCATTGTCATCAAAGCGGACGTAGGAGCCGTCCTTGCGGCGGAACGGCTGGCGCTGGCGAACCACAACCGCCTTCACCACGTCTTTCTTTTTTACGCCTTTAACATTGCGCGGCACGGCAGATTTAACAGAAGCCACGACGATATCGCCGATGCGGGCGTATCGTTTCCGCGATCCGCCGAGCACCTTGAAGATCCCGACCTTTTTGGCTCCGGAATTATCCGCCACATCAACAATGGAACGAAGTTGCAACATATTATAGTTTGCCGACCACGATCCAGCGCTTATCTTTCGAAATCGGCCGGGTTTCGCGAATTACGACTTTATCGCCGACATGGTATTCGTTGGCAGGGTCATGGGCCTTGTATTTCTTTCGACTGTTATAATATTTCTTGTACTTAGGATGCTTGATCATGCGCGAAATCTCAACCACGACGGTTTTGTCCATCTTGTCTGATACTACATAACCCTTCAGTGTTCGGTGTTGAATTTCCATATTATTTCTAACGGGATACGACTCTCGTTTTAATCGGCAGTTTGTGCGCGCCGCGCCGCAGGGCTTCGCGGGCGGTGACTTCCGGCAATCCGTCGATTTCAAACAGGATGCGGCCGATTTCAACCGGGGCTACGAAATGTGAGAGCGCGCCGGCGCCGCCGCCCAATCCGGTTGTGCCACCCTTATCAGTGCGTGGCTTGTCCGGAAATACACGGATCCAAATCTTGCCGCCGCGCTGGATGTACCGAGCCATCACCTTTCGGGCGGACTCAAGCTGGTTCGCCTTAAGCCACGCCGCTTCTTCGGCTTTCAGGCCAAACGAACCGAAACTCACCTTCGCGCCGCGCGTAGCCAAGCGAGCGGATCCATTGATCCGTCCTTTATGAGTCTTTCGATGTTTTACGCGTGCGGGTTGCATGATATTTTAGCCAGGATATTTTAACAGATTTTGGATTATTTGTCGAATTTTTCTCCTTTATAAATCCAGACTTTGATGCCAATCGTGCCATAGGTCGTCAGGGCGGTCGCTTTCGCGTAATCAATGTCTGCCCGGAGGGTCTGCAACGGAAGATTTCCTTCCTCTAAATGCTCGGTGCGGGCAATCTCGGCTCCGTCCAAGCGGCCGCCCATCTGGAGCTTCGCGCCCTTCACCTGTTTGTTGGCTATGATCTTTGCCAGAGTCTGCTTCATAATTCGGCGGAATGGAATACGCTTCTCGATCTGGTCGACGATTGATTCAGCCATCACCGCCGCTGAAGATTCAGGATACTTCAACTCCTGGACTTCCAAGCGGATCGCAACTTTTTTCTTGAGCAGATCTTTGATCTGTTTCTTGAGTTCTTCGATGCCCGTGCCGCCGCGGCCGATCAATAATCCCGGACGGGAAGTAATGATGATCACGTTGACTGCGTCACTGCCTCGCTCTAGCTGGACATCAGCCACGCCTAGGCTCTTTAATTTTTTGGTCAAAAAGTCCCGGACTTTCAAATCATCCTTGAGATATGCAATATATTTGCGGCCGCCGAACCATCGGGATGACCAGTCCTTTTGGATGCCGACGCGCAGTGATGTTGGAGAAATCTTTTGTCCCATATGGTTGATTATCGATTATTAACTAGATTGCTTTCCGACGCTGGAAGAACTTCTTCTTCGCGCTTGAAAATGCACCCTTGTTTTCTTTCAGGTCGGTTTTCACTTCAGGTTTGCCCGGCAAATCGGTCTGAATCTTTTTGTGCTCTTTGGCCGAATGTTCGCCCTGCTCATGATCATGTTTATGTTCATGCTTCGGCTCTGTCTTTTTCTCAATTTTAAGACCCGGAACTTTTTCCGCCAGTACCAATCGAATGTGGCTGGTTTTCTTTTGGATCGGCGCGGTACGGCCAAAAGCTTTCGGCCGGTAGCGGCGGAGTTTCATGCCCTCATCCACGAAGAATTCCTTGATATAAAGATTCGAACGCACCATATTGAAATTATTCTCGGCGTTGGCGAGCGCCGACTTGATTAGTTTCATGATTGGATCTGATGGCCGGCGATTCAGGAATTCTAACTGCTCGAGCGCCTTGAGCGCGTTCTTGCCTTTAACCGCGTTCACTACCAACCGAACTTTTCGGGGAGCGAGGCGGACATTATTGAGTTGTGCTTTTACGTTTGCCATAATTATTTCTTGGCTGTTTCTGGTTCAGCTTTCGCGGCTTGGGCAGCTGTGATTTCCTTTTGCTTCTGGGCGGCTTCCATTTCGCGCTGCATACGGCCGCCATGGCGGGCAAACTTTCTCGTGTGGGAGAATTCGCCCAGCTTATGTCCGATCATATCTTCAGTAACGAACACTGGAATATGGACCCGGCCATTATGCACGCCAAAAGTATAGCCGATCATTTCCGGCACGATCGTGCAGGCCCGTGCCCAGGTCTTGATGATGGTCTTATCGCCCGCCTTCAAATTGGCGATTTTCTTCAATAGCCGTTGATCGACGTATGGTCCTTTTTTGAGTGATCGTGACATAGTCTGCTAATTATTTGGTGCGACGCTTAACAATAAATTTATTGGTCTTCTTTTTCGGATTGCGGGTCTTGCGGCCGCCGGTAATCTTACCGTGGGCGGTTTTCGGTCGGCGCGTGCCGCGTCCCTGGCGACCTTCGCCGCCGCCGTAAGGATGGTCGACCGGGTTCATGACGGTTCCGCGGACCTTCGGCCGACGGCCCATCCAACGAGTCCGGCCGGCTTTGCCAATAGTAATGGAGCTGTGTTCGGCATTGGATAGCTGACCCAGCGAGGCATACGCCTCGCCCGAAATCAATCGAGTTTCCGAGGACGGCATAACGAGCTGAACCCAGCCGTGTTCGCTGGCTAACACGCTCGCGGCTGAACCGGCCGAACGAATCAGCTTGCCGCCGCTGTTCGGATGCAATTCGACATTGTGGACCAATGATCCTTGCGGGATATTCTTAAGCTTCATGCGATTGCCCGGCTTCAAAGATGCTTTTTCGGAAGTGATCACAACATCGCCAACTTTGAGTTCTTGAGGCGCAAGAATGTAGCGCTTCTCGCCGTCTTTGAAATGAATGCGCGCGATGCGAGCGGTGCGATTCGGATCGTATTCCAATGCCGCTACCGTGCCGGGCACGTTGAACTTGTTCTGCTTAAAATCAATGTCCCGATAGAGCTGCTTCGCTCCGCCGCCGCGTCCGCGACGGCCGCCGGTGATACGGCCTTGGTTGTTGCGACCATATGCTTTCTTGTAGCCTGATTTCAGGGACTTCAAGGGCTCAATCTTGGTCAGTTGAGAGAAGTCGTATCCTTGCATATGCCGTCGGGACGGCGTTGTTGGTCGGTAATTCTTAGCCATATTATGCTTTTGCCTGATCGATTGAATCCCCCTGGACGAGCGTGACAATCGCCTTCTTGAATCCGGGGCGTACGCCCTCGCGTCGATTAACCGTCTTGATCTTCTGGGGCATATTTAAAATATTTACGGCAACAACCCGGACATTGTATTGCTTGGTTACTTGTTTCTTGATCTCACTTTTCGTGGCATTCTTGGTGACCGCGAACATATACTGATTCGTCTTTTCTAAACGAGCCGCTTTTTCGCTTACATAAAAATTCTTAAGCACGGAGTTGCCCGCAATCACTACCGGAGCAGCAGTTTCCTTTTGTTTTGAAATTTCAACTACCGGCTCCGCTTGAGTCTTTTTGTTCTCTTTTTCTTTTTTAAATAAGTTGAACGCCATATTATTTCGCTAATCGTTTTTCGATTACTTCCATCGCCGGCTTCGGCACCATAATGTAGGTGGATGACAGAACATTTAATGGGCTCAGATTTTGCGCTTCAATCGTGTCGATGAACGGCAGATTGCGCGAGGCCTTATACAGTTTGGCTGAATCATTGGGCCTGCCTACCGGCGAGGCAGGCATGACTAGCAATACGCTCGACGCTTTACCGAATACTGGTTTGAAATTCTGGAACACCGTTGCCATCTCTTTGGTCTTACCATTGGTAGATTCCAACGCGTCAACGATAACCAGCTGACCGGCGCGTGCTTTAGCTGACAAAGCGACTTTCAACGCTTTCTGCACCATCTTTTTGCTTAAATCTTTTTTGAAGCTGCGCTCGTTGGACGGGCCATGGGTAACGCCGCCGCCCTTCCAAATAGGCGAACGAATTGAACCGTGGCGCGCGCGGCCAGTGCCCTTCTGCTGCCATGGCTTCTTGCCGCCACCACGAACCTCCCCACGGCCTTTGGTGTGGGCGATGGTCTGGCGCTTGTTAGCCATCTGAGCCGTCACAACCTGGTAAACCAAGTCGTTGTTTGCCGGTACGCCAAATACTGCGTCAGACACATCGACGTTTCCAATGTTCTCAGCTTTTTGGTTGTATAACGGCAGTTCCATCCCGTTAGAAATTTACGCGTGCATGAATAGACACCAATACGGTGGCTGTCATGAATCGCTTTGATTTAATTACATATATGGTCATGGTCGAATTTCTAACGGGATTTGGAAATGATTTGAATAATTGAACCGTTGTTGCCTGGGATAGCGCCTTTGATGGCCATCAAGCCGTGCTCGACGTCGATCTTTACGATCTTCAAGCCGCGGGTCGACATTTGCACTCCGCCCATCCGACCGGCCATGCGCATACCCTTCAGGGTATGCTGCGGAAATCGCTGACCGATGGAACCGGCGTGGCGCATCACTGAATGATGGCCGTGGCTGGCAGGCATACCCGAGAATCCGTGTCGCTTCACGACGCCTTGGAAACCCTTACCTTTGGTGGTACCGGTCACTTTGACCGTATCGCCTTCCGCAAAGACAGATGCATCCAATGTGTCGCCGACCTTCAGTTCTCCCGACGCCTTAAATTCCTTTAAAATAGCAAAATCACCGAGCGTTTTGCGATGGCCTTTCTCCGCCTTGGTCAATTTCTTTTTCTTGCCCACGCCGATCTGAACCGCTTCGTAGCCATCCTTATCTTTCGTCTTGATCTGAACTACCGTGTTCGGCTCGATTTTAACAACCGTAACCGGGACGACGCTCCCGTCTTCCTTAAACAACTGGCTCATCCCTACTTTTGTACCGATAATGAATTTCATATAACTTGTCGGTCGCTCCGTTCTATATTTTTTCACAAAAAACGCCGGACGAGCCGGCAATGCCAAAGCTTGTCTTTGTAATTACTCCCTATGGTTTACTTTCAGTTGAAACCAAGATGTGTAATTAAGGCAGGCCTCCCATATGCATTTTTAGTAAACCAGTCAGCCGATTGGCCGGAGCTGGGTTAATGCCACTGGTGATTATTGCCTTATTCTCTCGTCCCATCCGCCAGCCGGCGGATTGAGGCGAGAAGTAAGGAAACAATTTTAATTTTCAGATCCTACGTTGCCTTCTAAAAAATTAGCAACTTCGGTTAACGCTTCAGCGGCTTTCCTGAGTTCTTCCTCATTCCAGTGGCTATCTGGAATAACTTCCGCTTTTTTCATTAGTTCAGAAACTCTTTCAAACTGACTGCGCAAGCGAACCACCGCGTTCTCTGAGCCTGATTCTGTTATTTTGGGTTCTCCTGGTTCCATATTTTTATTTGGTTATCCGCCAGAGGCGGATAAATTCAATCTATGGTTCGCTTCCGCTCACCATGATCTCATTTACATTTTAACCTCGATGTCGACCCCGCTTGGCAAATTTAGGTTCATCAAGGCATCTATAATTTTAGGCGTGGGGGCTAAGATATCGATGAGGCGCTTGTGGGTTCTCATCTCAAACTGTTCCCGGGAATTCTTATCAATAAACGACGAACGATTGACGGTGTACTTGTGAATCTCCGTCGGCAACGGCACGGGCCCGATGGGCTTGCCGCCGTAGCGCTCGATGGTTTCGATGATCTGGGCCGCTGATTTATCGATAATCTTGTTATCGTACGCCTTTAACTTGATGCGAATCCGCTGCTCGGTGTTGTTTTTCTTGGCGGTCATGATGGTTTCGAAAGAACAAACTCGGTACTTTCTAAGAAAGTACCGAGTACATTATCATTTAGCAATCTTGGTTACCACACCGGCGCCTACGGTCTTGCCGCCTTCTCGAATCGCGAAGCGCTGGCGCTCTTCCATGGCAATCGGTGCGATAAGTTTAACATCCAAGGTAATCGTGTCTCCCGGCATGACCATTTCGGTTCCTTCCGGCAACAGCACTTCGCCGGTGACATCGGTAGTGCGGAAGTAGAATTGCGGTTTGTAGCCCTTGAGGAACGGGGTATGTCGTCCGCCTTCTTCTTTGGTCAAAACATAGATTTCAGCGGTAAAGTCGGTGTGCGGCGTGATCGAACCGGCCTTGGCTAAGACTTGGCCGCGCTCGATGTCTTCCTTCTTCAAGCCACGGAGAAGCAAGCCGGCATTGTCGCCCGCCAAACCTTCGTCGAGTTGCTTGTTGAACATCTCGATGCCTGTGATAACGGTCTTGGCAGTCGGCTTCAAACCGACGATTTCAATTTCTTCGTTGATTTTCACCATACCGCGTTCGATGCGGCCGGTCACGACCGTACCACGGCCTTCGATCGAGAAGACGTCTTCGACGGGCATGAGGAACGGTTTGTCGGTTTCACGAACCGGATCCGGGAAGTATTCATCCAATGCTTTGACTAATTCAATGAACGGCTTGCAGGCCTCGTCGTCCTTCGACTTGGCTTCCAAGGCCTTCGCGGCAGAACCGCGAATGATCGGGGTAGTGTCGCCCGGGAATTGATATTTGTTCAAAAGTTCGCGGATTTCAGTTTCCACTAAATCGGCCAATTCGGGATCATCAACCATGTCCATCTTATTCATGAACACGATGATGTTAGGTACGCCGACCTGACGGGCAAGCAGGATATGCTCGCGAGTCTGCGGCATCGGACCGTCTGGAGCGGACACGACCAAGATAGCGCCATCCATCTGGGCGGCACCGGTGATCATGTTTTTGATGTAGTCAGCATGACCAGGCGCATCAACGTGCGCGTAGTGGCGCTTCGGGGTGGAATATTCTGAATGGTGGAGCGAGATGGTAATACCTCGAGCCCGTTCTTCTGGAGCTTTGTCGATAGCATCAATCCCTTCGACACGGGCTTCATACCCCTCGGACTTGTTAAGATCCAAGACATGCAAAATAGCCGCCGTCGTGGAGGTTTTACCGTGGTCAACATGACCGATGGTGCCGACATTCATGTGCGGCTTATTTCGTTCGAATTTTCCTGCCATTCCCTATGTTAGAGGACAAGGAGCAAGAGACAAGTTCCAAGGTTTGATCCCTCGTCGCTTATCGCTTGTTTCTTAGTCCCTGATTAAAGCGTGCAAAATCAATTCTAGACGAATTGATACGATTAGTCAATACCTCGCTTATTCCACTGTCCCCAGAGTCTTCTCTTCCTCCTCGATTTGGGCTTTGAGGGCCAAAATGTCCTTATTAATCCTTTCCAATAGTTCAACTTCTTTTACCTCGCCGGAGCCTTGGCGTAGGCGGGCCGAAGGTTCAGATCCGTTAGTTATCTTCACTTCTTGGGCCACGCCACCTACCAGTTCCTTGTAGGTATCGTAGTTTACCACCACAAAGGATGGCTCCCCGTTGTCGAGAATTACCACTGTCGCTGACTTCTTGAGCATTGATTTTAGTTCGCCGATATCCATAGTGTAAGAATCCTAGCAAACCAATTAAAAAAGAAAAGTCCCTAGGCGCGCGAAGCGCGCCTAGGGACGAGAACTGTCAGCCTGTGGGAAACTTGTTAAAAGAACCTGGCCGGCGGGTTGAGACCTGGGGCATCTGCTGCCGGAAGGTTCGCTTCCAATTCTCGATGATTTCATCCGATGGCCGCGAGCCTCCCCAGTCAAGCGGATGCCCGGCAGCAATTTCCAAGTACCGGCGAATTGCTTCAGAGGCTTGAGAGCGGAAGCGCGGGCGATCTTCGTCCAAAGCGGCCCTCAAAGCTTCGATCGCCGCCCAGAGCTGAAGCCCATTTTGATTCGCCCGCTCAAGCTGTTTCTCGCTCTGTTGCCTGAGAGAATCCCGCTCCTGCTTCAGAAGCGCGATCTCGTCCAGCATGGTAGCCAGCGAAGGATACCGATTGATTAGCTGCAGCGCTTCGCCGACCGGAAGACCGAACTGATCCTTAAACTGGACCATGTCTACATCCCAGCCAGGCCGCTTCACGATGCCCGCGACTCGCCAGTTCTTCGCCGCATCACCGTAGATCGCGCTCCGGCGCCGGAACCAACCCTTTCTGATGACGATGATGGAACCTGAAATTTGCTGAAGGTGGAATCTGATCGGCAGACCCCGCTCTTTAGAATGATTGAGATTGCCCAGAGCGATCCATAACCTCTCCTGCGAGCCGATGAGTCTCTCTTCGAAGAAGCGGGCCAGCCATCTACAAACCGACACCAAGACTTTGAAAATAGCGAAGCCAGCAATCACGGCTACAAGAAAATATCCTAAGACAAAGAGAAAAGCTAAGGTAATTTGGTAAGCAGACATTGTTTCCTCCAGCCCAGACCTTACGTCTGGCGGTGGTAGGTGCCGCAAGAGCCATCCCTTCGAGAATCTCAGGGCGTTCCCTCCGAGGCAGTTGTGAACGAACCAAGCCATAACTATACCACAATTATCTCAACTCTGCAACATCACGAGTCCCCGGACTCGTGATGGATGCTCATATAATCATATCTGAATATGATTATATGAGTTCTCACCTTCTCTATTTCCAAAGCCCATTGAGAGCATTAAGAACCTTGGAAATGTAGCCGGCTTGTAATCGATAAGTGATCTGCTTACCACTTTTGTAGCCATCCACCAATCCGGCTTGCTGGAGTATTTTCAAGTGCTGGGAAACGGCTGGCTGGCTTAGACTGGTAGCTTTAGTTAAGTAGCCGACATTTCTGGGAGACTTTTGAAGAGTAATCAGTATCAAGTATCTAAACGGATTGGCAATCGCCCGACCGAAACGACTAATCTCTTTAAAATCTTTGGAATTAAAAAGCTCCTGTAGGTGCCTTTGGTTTTGTTCTCGCTTCTCCCTATCCTTGGCGCCAGGAAACTTTTCCAGTGTTCTCGGCCCTTTGCCGTATGCCAATTTTCCACTCATATTGTTATATTACTATATGATTATATGAGGGCAAGGCAAGTTATTATCGAATTATCCAGTCCCAGTCTCATGAATGTAGTTAGATGGAGCATAAGATAAATAGCGCCTCAGGTGAGCTGAGGCGCTATCAAGTCTTGTCGCGCTTTGGTCGGGAGAAAACTCTCACCTTTTCTTTGAAAAGTATCTCGCGGACTAGATCTACTAGCGTACGCCATCCTCTTATCGTAACCGGCGCATTCGGATGTGAGACGAACTCTCGAAAAGATTCTGGAACATGAACTCCAGGCTCCTTCCAAGACAACATCTCCAGAGAGAGTCTGCTTGCCGCTACCCGAAAAGGTTCTTGTTTGGGCCCGCCGCCAGGAAGTCCCAACAAGTAGTCACAACTTACTTCCAGCGAATCGGAAAGTTTCACCAGGTTATCCAGCTTTCGCGGGGTCGACTTGGTTTCGTATCTGACAATCAATGAGTAGCTGATTCCGCTTATCCGGCTGAGTTGAGCTCGGGAAAAACCCTTAGCTTCTCTGATCCCCTTTACCCGATCATTTCTAATGGACATCTCCAAAACTCCTTGGTGAACACAGTAGCACGCAGTGGGAAATAATCAATCACTCAAGCGAGTACACCGGTTTCAACTAGCTTTCGCATCGAGCTTGCATGGTTTGTCAATGACCGAAAGCCCGCCGGAACGGCGGGCTTGAGTGTCTTTACAAAAGCGAGACGAGAACGCAGGGAGCATTCCTCGCTGGGGAATGCGAGCGGTAGTTGAAACCGGTATATGAGCGGCTATTTCTTGCCTTCCACTATCTGTTGCGCAATATTCGCCGGGACCGGTTCGTAGTGATCAAACTCCATCGTGTAGTTGCCGCGGCCTTCGGTGAGCGAGCGGAGCGAGGTCGAGTAGCCGAACATTTCCGAGAGCGGCACGCGCGCATCGATGACCTTTAAGCCTAAACTGCCGCGGTCAACAATGTTATTGATCTGTCCGCGGCGCGATGCCAAATCGCCCGTCGTCTCACCCATCGATTTCTCCGGGATGATGACCTCGACTTTCATAATCGGTTCGAGTAAAACCGGCTTGGCCCGCTTGGAGGCTTCAGCCAGCGCGGTCGCACCGGCGATTTTGAAGGCGATTTCAGAAGAGTCAACTTCGTGATAGGAACCATCGTAGAGCGTGACTTTCATATCCACCATTTCGAATCCGGCCACCACGCCCTTGTTTAATGCCTCTTGAATACCCTTTTCTGTCGGTTTTACGAATTCCTCAGGGATGGCGCCGCCTTTGATCGCGTTCACGAATTCATAGCCCGTACCGCGCTCCATCGGTTCAACTTTCAGCCACACATGGCCATACTGGCCGCGGCC
>MGJZ01000006.1:17536-23194 GCA_001794525.1 Candidatus Yanofskybacteria bacterium RIFCSPHIGHO2_02_FULL_50_12
CGGCTTGAGCTTCGGCAGTGATAGTTTCTTTGTATGCGACTTGCGGACGGCCGACATTCGCCTGGACGCCGAATTCACGGCGCATGCGGTCGACGAGCACATCAAGGTGTAATTCGCCCATGCCTGAAATAATCATCTCGCCCGTTTCTTCATCGGTGCGGATGCGGAATGTCGGATCTTCGTCAGAAAGCTTGCGCAATGCCATACCCATCTTTTCCTGGTCAGCTTTGGTCTTCGGCTCGATACGGAGCGAGATAACAGGTTCGGGCGCATCGATACCCAAGAGGGTAATCGGATGTTCCGGATCGCAGAGGGTGTCGCCGGTCTTCGTGGCTTTCAAGCCGACCGCCGCGGCAATACTGCCGGCGTCGATTTCTTTGATTTCTTCGCGCTGGTTAGCATGCAAGCGCACGATACGGCCGATGCGCTCCTGCTGGCCGGTGCGAGTGTTTAATACATAAGAACCGGCTTGTAATACGCCGGAGTAGGCGCGGAAGAAGGTAAGCTGACCCACGAACGGATCGGTGGCCACTTTAAAGGCAAGTGCCCGGAATGGTGCATCATCGCGTGGTTCAACCACTACATCGGCGCCAGTTGGATCAGTGCCGACCGTCGGCGGGATATCGAGCGGCGATGGCAAATATAAAGCTACCGCGTCCAGCACGAGCTGAACGCCTTTGTTCTTGAGTGCGGAACCGGTGAAGACGGGATAAATTTTGCCGGCAACGACAGCTTTGCGAAGAATTTCTTTGAGGCGCGGGACGGGAATTTCTTTTCCTTCCAAATAGTCGCTCAAGGCGGCTTCGTCGTTCTCGACGATTTTTTCAATTAAAATAGCTCGTTCTTTTTCGGCATCGGCTTTGAGTTCTGCCGGAACGTCGCCCTTAACCACTTTTTCTCCTTTGGGACCTTCGAATTGGACGAACTGCATTTCAAGCAAATCCACGACGCCAGTGAATTGATCTTCGTGCCCGTTCGGGATCTGCATCTTTACCGCATTGGGAGAAAGCCGTTCGAGGATCGACTGGAAAGAGCGGTCGAATGACGCACCCAGGCGATCGAGTTTATTAATAAAGCAGACACGCGGTACATTGTAGTCGTCCGCATAGCGCCAGTTGGTTTCCGATTGCGGTTCCACGCCGGCCACGCCGTCGAAAACCACGACCGCGCCGTCCAACACGCGCATCGAACGCTTCACTTCAATGGTAAAGTCAATGTGGCCCGGAGTATCGATCAGGTTGATTTTTATTTTTTGCGACTCATCGCCATTAGCAGTTGTGGGCGTCCAAAAAGCGGTCGTAGCAGCGGCGGTGATGGTAATGCCTCGCTCGCGTTCCTGTTCCATCCAGTCCATGACTGTATCCCCTTCGTGGACCTCGCCGATTTTGTGGCTAATGCCGGTATAAAACAAAATGCGCTCGGAAACGGTCGTTTTTCCGGCGTCGATGTGGGCAATAACCCCGATATTCCTAATTTTTTCTAATGGATATTCTCTAGCCATACAAAACTAACTTACCAGGCGAAGTGGGCAAAAGCTTTGTTAGCATCCGCCATGCGATGCATATCTAGTTTCTTCTTCACGGCACCGCCAGTGTTATTAAACGCATTCAACAGTTCTTCGGAAAACTTTTCCTGCATCGGCTTGCCTTTTCCCGAACGAGCAGCTTCCACCATCCAGCGGATGGCCAAAGCAATTTTGCGGTCGGGCCGTACTTCGATCGGCACCTGATAGTTGGCGCCACCAACACGACGGGACTTGAGCTCCATATTCGGCGCGGCATTGGTGATGGCGGTTTCCAACACTTCCAGTGCTGGTTTCTTGGTCTTTTCTTCGGCAAGTTCCAGTGCCCGATAGACGATCCCGGTGGCGATTGATTTTTTCCCCGCAACCATGATTCGGTTGATGATTTTGGAAACCAAAAGGCTCTGATATTTCAGATCCGGTTCGACATGAGTTTTCTTTTTAACAGGTCGCCTCATCTAGTTATTTGGGTTTCTTGGCACCGTATTTTGAGCGCTGTTGTTTGCGGCCATCAACGCCGGCGGCATCTAAACGTCCACGGACGATGTGATAGCGAACGCCCGGCAAATCCTTTACGCGGCCGCCGCGCAGGACAACCACGGAGTGCTCTTGAAGGTTATGGCCGATGCCGGGAATATACGCGGTCACTTCTTGACCATTGGTCAGACGGACGCGGGCGATTTTACGAAGAGCAGAGTTAGGTTTCTTCGGCGTAGTGGTGCGGACAAGAAGGGCAACGCCGCGCTTAAACGGCGCGGGATATTGTACCGGCCGGTTATGAATTGTGTTCATGCCAAAAGTCAACGCGGGCGATTTGGTTTTCGCCCGGGCGATCTTTCTTGGCTTCTTTAGTAATTGTCTGAAAGTAGGCATTATATAACTTGCTGGCCGCGGCGTTCTCTTTTTGGTCAATAAAAAAGACTTCGCTGACGCCTGAATTGTATTCAGTAGAGATATAGTACCAAAACCCAAGCTAGAAGGCAAGGCCGGTGATTTGGCGGAAGAGCCAAGGAATCACAGGATAAATCACCGGATAAATTAGGATAATGAACGCCAGGAACCAGAAGATGGCGTATTTATAGAGAAGGATGCGAAATGCGTGGAATCGGGCTGGCAGGAGCGTCACAAGCACCCAATGGCCATCTAAGGGCGGTACCGGGAATAAATTGAAGACCGCCAGCACGAGATTGATCGCCACGATAATCGACAACAACTGCGGCAAGAGACCAACTACTGGCAACGATTCGGGGAAGAAGCGGAGCAGTAAACCGAATATCAGAGCGATGGAGATATTGGACAGCGGACCGGCCAGTGCGACCTTGATGGGACCGTATTTTTTATCTCGCAGATGGAGGGGATTGTACGGTACCGGCTTGGCGTAGCCGAACACGAACGGCGTGCCGGCAAACAGAAGAAACAACGGCAAGAGCACCGAACCGAACAAATCGAGGTGCTTGATCGGATTGAGGGTAAGGCGGCCCATAGACTCCGCGGTATTATCGCCAAGAGAGCGGGCAGCCAACCCGTGGCTTACTTCATGGATGACAACGGAGTAAATAAAGACGACCAACCCGAAGAGAGTCAAAGTAGACATGTAGTTGCAAGAATACCAGTTTTGATCTATAATTCCAAGGCTTATGACTCGATGTCCTCGATGCGGCAAAAAACCGGTAATGGCCACGACCCGAAGACTCCTTCGCGGTCATTATAATCCGACGGTTAAATCCCGCCGCTTTGTAAATCTCCAATGGGCTCGCGTTGATGGCAAGCGCACCAAGATCTGCACCGACTGCATCAAAACCCTCAACAAACATCGCACCTACGCAGCCGCGTAAGACAAAAGACCCGCCGGAGGCGGGTCTTTTGTTAGTCCGTCTTAGATGCTATTATTTCTTCGCTATTACGGGCTGTGGTATAACGGTATTACACATGGCTGGGGGTCATGCAACCCGGGTTCAACTCCCGGCAGCCCGAAAGTAAACTAAAAACCGCCATTTGGCGGTTTTTAGTTAGATAATTTCCAGTTTGCCATTGACCATCTCTGCAACTTGAGTTCCACCCACGATTCTCCCTTCGGTATCATAGTATACGGCCTTAATTTCTGTTGCTTTGGTAACCATTTCCGGATAGTCTCCTTTCCGAAGATAGAGATATTCAACATCGCCGTCGTCTTTCTTTACGAGAATGCTCCAAAGGTAAACACCCTCCTTATCTTCTGCTTTCTGGCGCTCTTGAAATTGCTCTCCTTCCGTAAGCTGTTCGAACAAAGCTCGAACTTCGGCTTCAGTCGGAAAAGATTCGGGATTAGGTGGTAGTTCCATCTCACGAGTATAGCAATTCATTTTAAAAACTACTAATCCACCACTAAAGTAAAAACCGACGAACGTCGGTTTTTACTAATGCTTATTTTGCATTTGTGTATACCCCCTGCAAAGTAGAAAGCTTTTGCTCGGAATCTACGTGGGTCTCCGCAAAGTGACCCGTCAGAACCAATAAAGGCTCATCGGAATCACTGGATATGAGAGTCCCGAGAAAAATTATTTAGGGCAAAGCTTTCACAAAGAAGGAGGCTATTTTCATATTACACCCGACTACATGAAGGTCAAGTGAATAATTACGGGCCTACTTTTTACTCCATTCACCCAAACCACCGCCCTTCAATACATGTTCAGCCATCTCCAGCTCTTCATAAATTCCCTCGATTAAATCAACGGATTTTGCTTCCTCAAGACTCACCCATTTATGATCCACCATACTTTCATCTGTGGCGACTTCCCCGCCGGCACAATCCGCAAGGCATGAGATGACCAGCGACGGATCCATGTCCGGTCGGGCATCGGCTAGCGAGGTGACATAGCGGATATTTTTGAGATCCACGCCCGCTTCTTGTTTTACTTCGCGGCGAAGCGTTTTCTCAAGCACATTGTACCAATAATCCGGCGTATCTTTGGGCTCATGGATATAATCTTCCGTGGACAATTTGCCGCCCGGCACCGTCCAGCGCAACGGGAACTTTTTCTCCCAGCCCGCACGCTGCAAAACCAAATACTTTCCGTCCTTAACAACGATCGCGGTGATGACCACCTTAAACAATTTCTTTTCTTCCATTACTCAGTAGTTCCATCAAAATTAACATCGACCAAAATGGCTTCATTGATATGTCGATAGTCGTGAAGGTCTTCCGGAGAAAACCAAATACTGATTTCCCGAGCGGCTTCGTCCGGATGATCTGAACAATGAATGAGATTGCGGATACCCCGCTCTTCAGCATCAGATAGCGCGTATGAGTCCAGCTGATAGTCTCCACGAATAGTACCAACATCAGATGCAGTCGGATCAGTCGAGCCTACAAGTTTTTTAACTACCGCTACGGCCTGATTACCCTCCCACACCATCGCAATCATGGGAGAAGATTGCATGTATCTAACTACTCCTCGAATAATATCTTTTCCGTATTCAATCGGCAGTTTATTTGGATCAACAGTCTTGCCAGCTTCTTGCATAAGTCGAATCCGTTTTGTTCCTTTTTCTAAATACCAATCATCTGGCTTTCCATAATGCTCAACGAGCCGCTTCTCGTCTGCATTGACCATTTTCAATGCTATCAATTTAAGTCCGGTTCGCTCCAAGCGATTAACGATTTCACCGATAAGGGAACGTTGAACTGTATCCGGCTTTAAAAACACGCATGTCCGCTCGAATTGTCTTTTTGGAATCATAACCAGTACAGCATACAAAAAAATTTGAAAAAGAAAAAGCCCAGTAGAAGAGGAAACACAAAGGTGCCCTTTGTTTTTTAAAAAGTGTGGTGTAATAATGTCCTCTACCGAGGTTCAGCCTCTACAGTACAGTTCCAGCGGCGGAAGCCATAGATGAGCAGTGCGTATAGCATTGCGAGCGTGATCCAGGAAATCGCGAATGAAACTGACGCGAATGGCAGAGTTGCCAGACGGGACACCACGCCGAGCTGATAGGCGGAGATGGTCCAGGCCGACAGGCCCAGAATCACTCCAAGCGGCTGCGCGAGCAATCCCCCAATGCCAGCCAGGAATCCGAACAGCATTACCGCCGGCATGAATGGTAGAATTAAGATGTTGGCCAACAAAGACACGAGCGAAAGCTGCTGGAAGTAATAC
>MGJZ01000006.1:23214-23365 GCA_001794525.1 Candidatus Yanofskybacteria bacterium RIFCSPHIGHO2_02_FULL_50_12
GATTTGGGCAGATACAGTCATAAGGAATATCTCTTTGAGCCCCTTCGCCGGCTGGCGGAATCGCCAGCCGGCGGTTTTTTCTTCCAGAATGGGGTATAAATACATCAAGCCAAGCACCGCCAAGAATGAAAGTTGGAATCCGATGTCATAG
>MGJZ01000006.1:23469-27543 GCA_001794525.1 Candidatus Yanofskybacteria bacterium RIFCSPHIGHO2_02_FULL_50_12
GCCCATGATCGCGGCCCGGACCACCGAAGCTTGAGCGCCGGTGAGAATAGTGAACGCGATAATGATGCCGACCGAAGTCCAGAATGCCGTCCTGCGTCGCATGAAAAATACCAGCACCCATAGCAATGCGTTGGCGATCACCGTGATGTTATATCCCGAAATGGCCAAGACATGAGTCGTGCCAGTTTTGGAAAACGCGTCCTTCAAATCTTCAGGGATATCTTGGCGGCTACCCAAAAGGATGCCATTGATATACGCCGCATGCGGGGCTGGAACCGCGCGGCTAATTGCTTCCTGGAAGCCACGTTTAATTTTGAACAATGAGCTATAGAATCCGATTTTCAGCCGGTGCTTGAATCCAACTTCGAGATCTGGGTTATCTGCAAGGCGAGGACTAAATGAAATGGTGCGAATGTCTTTGTTCTTCAAATACTGCACGTAGTCAAAATCAGCAAAATTCTTCGGGATTTCTAATGAGCCATTGGCGATTAGTTTCTGCCCTACCAAATACTGCGGTCCCGGCGATACGATCAGGAGTGTCCGTTCGTCAGTGGCCAGTTCCCGATCTCCGGATGCTAAGGATAGCGCTCGCAGAATAATCTGCTGGTTGCCCGAAACAGACACGGTCGGCTCCTCATCAACGTAGCCGCTCAATATGACCGGAATGCCTTTTCCGCCGGCTTGGCGCTGGGCAAAGGTATCAAGGATTCCGTGATTAAAGGCAAATGACTGATAGCGAGAAACACCAAATCCAAATACCAGCAAAGCTACGCCTAGCACCAATCCGATCTGACGCCATCGGATATTTGAAAAAGTTCTATGATATCCGGCTACGGCAATGACGATAATGCCGGCGATGTATATATATAATGTCAATGCCTTTTCAAGCGCAAACGAGGCGACAAACGTGCCGATCAAAAAAGAGATAACCAGCGTAAAAAATACGTCTGCTTTATGCATAGCAGGATAATATCATAAAAATGACCCGCTGCAGCGGGTCATTTTTATGATCGGCTCCTCAATTGCATACCCCGGAACTGGCAAAGCAATTCGGACAGTTGTAACACGCGCCATTGCGGACCATCAGCGTACCGCACTGGCAGATCGGCGCGTCCGCCGTCGTCTTACCGACCGCGCCAGGCAACAACGCCGCGACTACCGGTTTTGCCTGGCTAGTTTCTTCAATCGGCCTGGATACCAATCCGGATAAAATTGAATCAATCTTATTTTCCGCGTCGATCACCCGCTCAGTGAACGTGGGCAGCGCGGCGACTTCTGGTCCGAATATTTCTTCTCGATCTTCGCGCGAAAGATATTTCATACCTAGGTAGCGGAAGATATAGTCAATGATTGATTTGGCCGTCGGAATTTCCGGGTTATCAGTGAAGCCAGATGGTTCAAAGCGCACATCTTTGAATTTTTTGACCAACTGCTTGAGCGGCACGCCGGATTGGAGGCAGACTGATATCAAAGTAGCCAGCGTATCGAACAATCCCGACACCGTACTGCCTTCTTTGGCGGTGATGATGAAAGTTTCGCCCGGCTGCATCGTGTCCGGATAAAATCCGACGTTCAGATAGCCCTTGAATCCGCCTACGTCGAAACGGTGAGTCAGCGATGGACGCTCAGCTGGCAGCTTCCGGCGGGTATAGCCGTTGATCCGTTCAATCAGATCATTCTCAATATCGGCCGGCTTCGATTTCTCAACATCTTTACTAACATTGAGCGGCTGGATCGACTTACATCCGTCTCGATATAGGGCCACGGCTTTGAGCCCAAGCTTCCAACCCTGCACGAACACGTCCTTCACCTCTTCCACCGAAGCATCCGCGGGCAAATTGATAGTCTTGGAAATTGCCCCTGAGATGAACGGTTGGGCCTCGCTCATCATTTTCATGTGGCCCATATAGCTGATTGTGCGCTGGCCTTTGGCCGCTTTGAACGCGCAATCGAATACCGGCAAATCCTGTTCCTTCAGATGCGGCGCGCCCTCGACGGTATCATGTTCCAGGAGATATGCGTTGATCGATTCTACTTCCTCATTGGAATAACCCAGGCGGCGCAAGGCAAGCGGTACTTGGCTGTTAGAGAGCTTTAATACCCCGCCGCCGACCAGTTTCTTGTATTTAACAAGGGCAATGTCCGGCTCAATGCCAGTGGTATCGCAATCCATCAAAAATGCAATCGTACCGGTTGGCGCAAGTACGGTTGATTGTGAGTTGCGGATGCCGTATTTGCGGCCGAAGTCCAATGCCTCGTGCCAAACTTGACGCGAAGCCTGCTGTAGAGCCATGTCAGCCATGCCCGCCGAGTTAGAGCGGGCAAACAACGATTCAGCCGCGTTCAAATGCTTCTCGATGACGTCAAGCATTGGTCCCTGATTGATGGTGTAACCGCTGAATGGACCTTTGCAGTCGGCGATGAGCGCGGACATGCGATATGCTTCGCCGCACATAAGCGAGGTAATATGGCCGGCCAAATGGCGGCCTTGTTCGGAATCATATGGCAAGCCCAGCACCATTAGAAGCGCGCCGAGATTCGCATAACCAAGCCCAAGCTCCCGGAATGCCTTCGCGTTGGCGGTGATTTCCGGCGTCGGGTAGGAAGAATTATCAACGAGAATGTCCTGCGCCAGAATCATGACATCAACCGCTTTCTTGAAAAGCTCGACATCGAATTTGCCGCCTTCTTTCAGGAACTTCATCAGATTGAGCGAAGCCAGGTTGCAGGCCGAATTATCCAAATGCATGTACTCGGAGCATGGATTGGACGAATTGATGCGCCCAGTATTCGCGGCGGTGTTCCAGGTATTGATCGTGGTGTCGTACTGCATGCCAGGATCGGCGGAGGCCCAAGCCGCATCGGCGATCCAATCCATAATCTCCCGTGCCCTCACCTGTTCGATCGTCTTACCGGTAACCCGAGCTTTCAAATCCCACATCTCGTCGTTCTCGACCGCGCGCATGAATTCATCCGTTACGCGCACTGAATTATTCGCGTTCTGATAGGGAAGCATTGTATATGGGTCGAAAAGTTCGCCGGAGATGGAATTCTTCACGCCGCCTTGGGTCAGTATCTTGACCATATCCTCGACATTTTTTTTGCAGTAAATAAAGTCTCTGATGTCCGGATGATCGACATTTAGCACGACCATCTTGGCCGCGCGGCGGGTCGTGCCGCCGGAACGGATCGAGTTAGCCACGCCATCGGCAAGTTTCATGAATGAAACCGGGCCGGACGAATAGCCGCCCTTAGACAACGGTTCTTTGGACGAACGGAGTTTGGATAAGTTCGCCCCCGCGCCGGAGCCTTTCTGGAAAATTTTTCCTTCGTCATGGCCCCATTTAAGAATCGAGTCCATCGTATCTTCCACGGCGAGGATAAAGCAGGCCGAGCATTGCGGGTGATCGCTCACGCCGACGTTGAACCAAACCGGTGAGTTAAAAGCGGCGTATTGATTGATAAGTAGCCAGGTCAAATCCTGGACGTATAGTTCCGCGTCCTGCTCGGAGGCGAAATACCCGTCTTTCAATCCCCATCTGCCGACCGTCTTGGCCACTCGGTCCACCATCTGGCGGGCGCTGGTTTCGCGCTCAGGCGAATCGAGGCGGCCGCGGAAATACTTGGATGCTACGATGTCGGTTGCGGTTTGAGTCCAGAAATTCGGCACTTCGACATTATGCTGTTCGAATACGACCGTACCATCGCCTTTGGCGATCTTGGCCGTGCGCTTCTCCCAGACGATCGCGTCGTAGGGATTAATCTCTCCGAAGAGTCGCTTCCAATGGAACGCACCTTTGGACTGATTGGTTGGCTGTTCGACCGGGTCGAGGAGGTGTGGTTGCGTTCCGTTCATGCCCCCATTGTACACAACTGACTCAGTCTGGAAACTGTGGATAAGAAGCCAACACTTTCATCAAAAAATCAACTCTACTTTCTAAGCCCCTTCAAAGTATCAAGCAGTTTTCCACTCATATAATCATATTACTATATGATTATATGAGAACATGAGAAAAAGAGCAGATGTTTAAGTTCCCCGTTCAATAAAATGAGCGTCACTAATACTTAGTAAAA
>MGJZ01000006.1:27581-36656 GCA_001794525.1 Candidatus Yanofskybacteria bacterium RIFCSPHIGHO2_02_FULL_50_12
CTTGGTCGGAGTTAGGGACCGATGTACGCGTCGAGGCACGCATTCGGTGCACCCACTTTCTGCAGATCTTCGGAACGACGGTGCTGCCGGAATCGATCCAGCAGTTCCTGGTCGCAGTCTGTCAATGCAGCAGCCACGCCGGGTGACTGGGCAGCGATATGCATCGTCCATTGTTCCCGCTCGTACTGCACCATAGCCTTCTGTGCTACGATGCCGCCGAAAATGACAGCAATTATGCACGCCACAGCAGCTGTAATCTGCTTGAGGACCGCCAAAGCATTGTGCGCGTCCAGAAACTGGTCGTGAATCGCGTTCCGTGCATAGAACGCCATCAGCGCCTGTTCCTTGGCCACTTTCAGCGTCCGCCGATCGGTGATCATCGAGGCAAGCACCTCGTCGAACCGATCAGTGTGTCCAGCGCTGTTCGGATTTTCCTGACTGCCCTTGAGATCGTGCTCGTAGTGTGGCCAGTAAAATCGCGAATAGGTTTCGGGGTCGACCCCAAACCGCCTCTTCATCTCGTCAACGATGTGCCGGTACTGCTCGGCGACCAGCACCTCACCCGCGATGCGCAGAGTGACCATGATCCGGAGATCCTGATCTTCCTGCGGCACCCGAACGAGCTGATACAGTCGCTTGATGACGCCACGAGTGCCACCAGAAGGACGGACATTGAGCGCTTCCTCGCGACTGACTCCCATCAGTTCAAGATCGTGGAGACGATCATCCTGATGGGTTGCACCGGCCTGCGGAATCTCATCCCGCAGAATTTCACGAACGACTTCCTTCGCCGATTCGCTGGTGAGTCCAAGCTTCGCGACCTCATACCACTTCACGAATTCGCGAGCAATGAAGCCGATCTGTAGGAGATACCAGCGGAAGTCGCGATCGGTAAACCGATGGAGGACTTCGTAGATCCGGTGCTGGTGAAACCTGCGCCGGAGCTCGTCCTCGTATTCGCTGTACGCGTTCCAGAACTGATTCATCAGCGTGTCCTCAAAGTGAGTATTCAGTTTTACAAAGTACATCCTAATTATACTCCTTTTTAAGACTCTTGTCAATCGGCGGAAGGTGTGGTATTTTATGGCTCTGGAGGTTCTTTATGAACCAATCAAACGAGTTTACCGTCGGTGATTGGGTCACTTGGAGAGACGATTGGAATCCCGATTGGGCACTCAAGCGAGAACACGCTATCAGAGATTATGGCCATGGCCCATTTAGAGTCGAGGGTGTTCGACACGAATTCGTCGACATTCGACATTATTTTGGAGCAGAAGAGGGTGAGAGGATATCTCATCAAACCGGCTTCGGTTCAGATTTCTTCAGAAAAGTCGATCCTCCACTCACGAAGAGCTAAGAGCTCTTCGTGAGTTTTATTTTTAAAAAACTTTTCTTAAGCGAGGACTTGCTCGTTTGAACGAATTCGAATCCGCAGTTATTGTAGCGAGGTATGGGCTAATGCAGAGGCTTCGCAGTCCCGCCTGCCAGTCCGGGGCGGGACTTGCCCCGAGCGGGCAGGGTTTGCGACGCCGTCGCAAGAGCGAGGGGCGAGTAGGAAGATAAAAGTCCCCGCTGGGGACTTTTATCTGTACTCTGCATTAGCCCATGCCGAGCGCTACTTATTCATCTTCCGCCGTATAAACGCCGGCACATCGAACATGTCGTCATTCACGGCGTCATCGACGAATTCTTTCACCGGTTGAGAAGTTGAAACAGAACCATTCGATTCAGACGCGGAAGCCGGCACAGTCGGCAAGATGGGCTTTTTAATATGTTCAAACAAACTGGGCGCATCGCCAAACCCTGATGAGCTTGGCCGAATCGTGGTCGGCTGGCCATTGTTGAAACCGGTCGCAACCACGGTAATTTTAATCTCGCCTTTCTTGAGCTTGTCGTCCAGGACCGAGCCGAAAATGACCTTCGCTTCCGGATCGATGTGCTCGGTGATGATGCGGGCTGCTTCGTTGATCTCGGCCATCGCCATGTCGGCGCCGCCGGAGACATTGAACAGCACGCCCTTGGCGCCGTCAATCGAAACTTCCAACAGCGGAGAATTGATGGCCATCTTGGCCGCTTCCACGGCCCGGTCGTCCCCGCTCGCCCGACCAATGCCCATTAATGCCGAGCCGGAGTTGGACATAATCGTGCGTACATCGGCAAAGTCCAAGTTGATGATGCCGGGGATGGTAATGAGATCGGAAATGCCCTGCACGCCCTGGCGGAGAATATCATCGACGATAGCGAATGATTCCAGGACCGGAGTCTTACGATCGATTATAGAAAGGAGTCGGTCGTTCGGAATCGTGATGAGCGAATCGACGCGCTCGCGAAGATTGTGCCAGCCCGCATCCGCAATCTTGCCGCGCTGGATACCTTCGAAACTGAACGGTTTGGTCACCACGCCTAAAGTGAGCGCGCCCGTCTCGCGGGCGATTTCCGCCACGATCGGCGCGGCGCCGGTACCGGTGCCGCCGCCCAAGCCAGTGGTGATGAAGACCATATCGGCACTTTTTAATGCCGCTCCGATTTCTTCTTTCGTGTCAACCGCCGCTTGGCGGCCGATGTCGGGATTCATGCCCGCGCCCAGGCCGCGGGTAAGAGATTTGCCGATGTGAATCTTAACCGGCGCGTTCGAAGCATGCAAAGCTTGCGCATCGGTATTCACCGCAATGAATTCCACGCCATGAATGCGGGCCTCGATCATCCGCTGCAAAGCGTTGCAGCCGGCGCCGCCTACGCCGACGACTTTGATCCGGGCAAATGTTTCGAATGCGGGTTTAATTTGAGCCATGAGATATCTCCTATTATCACAAAAGAAATTCCAGCACAAGCAAAAGCCTCTTTTCTGTGGATAACCCTGTGGACACCGTTTTTAACTACGGTAAAAAGTTCTTCAGCCAATCCAGAACTTTCGTGAAGACGCTTTCATCTGACCCCTGAAATGCCTGGTGTTTTGCGGTCGCGGTATTGATTTCCTGTTCCGCTGCCCAGAGAACCAATCCGGTAGCAACCGCGTAGGAGGGGTCGCTCGCCGCATCCACGACTCCATCCATATGCAGAGGCCGGGCAATCTTCACTGGCAGGCGCAATGCCTCTTTGAGGAACGACAACAGCCCTGGCAGATTGGCGCCGCCGCCAGAAATTACAATGCCCGCTGGCAACATGCCGTTGCGGGGAACTTTTTTGAGTTCGGCGGCAATCATCTCGATCAGTTCGCCGGCCCGTGCGTCCACCACGCGCACGAGTTGTTTTTTCGGCACCACGAAATTCTGTTCGCCCATCACGCTTGAGAGATCGATGTTCTCGCGCTTGCGCAAATCCAATTCATGCGAGGTGGCCGCATGTTCGATCTTCACCCGCTCGGCCACGTCCATCGAAGTGCGCAGGGCGACTGCAAGGTCGTTGGTAATATGTTTGGACCCAATCGGCAGGACCGCGCTATGCAATAGGTCGGCTTCTTCAAATACAGTCAGACTGGAGGTGCCGCCGCCGAAATCCAAATGCATCACGCCGTACTCGCGCTGATTTTTGTCGAGCGACGAGAGCGAGGCGGCTAGAGGCGCGAACACCAAATCCGCCACTTCAATGCTATTTTCCTGAACGCATTTTGCAATATTGCGCAGGTAAGGCGACAAGCCGTCGATTATTGAAACTTCGGCCTCCAGGCGCACGCCTTTCATGCCGAGAGGATTCTTGACCACTTCGCTGCCATCCACGGTAAAGTTCCGGGGCAATACATGAATGATTTCCCGATTGGGCGGCAAGCTTACGACTGATGCGGCTTGAAGCACCCGATCAATGTCGTTTTGGGAAATTTCATTGTCCGCTCGCGAGACGGCGATGACGCCTCGGGAAACCTGATTTTTGATATGCAGGCCGTTCACTGCCACGTAGGCTCGTTTAAGTTTGGTGCCGGCCATAGCTTCGGCCCGCTGGATCGCGGTGGCAAGATTGGCCACCGTCTCTTCCATATCCACGACCATACCGCGGCGCAAGCCATGTGAAAGCGCCGAACCTACGCCGATCAATTCCGGCTTAGCCGAATCCCGCTCGACTTTTGCGATAACGACTTTGATCTCCGAGTTTCCAATATCGATGCCGGATAATAAGTATGGGCGAGCCATAAAAGTTTAAAATGTAAAAATCAAAATTAAAAATTACTATGCAAAATTTTAAAATTTTTAACTGTCATTTTTGCACTTTGATATTTGCACTTTTTATTATTTCGTCCTCAAGATCGAACATCTCCGCCGCATCAGACTCCGATGTTTCATGATCGTAGCCGAGCAAATGCAATAGCCCATGCACAGCCAAGCGAGCCATCTCCTGGCTCGTCGG
The DNA here is from genome assembly GCA_001794525.1 of Candidatus Yanofskybacteria bacterium RIFCSPHIGHO2_02_FULL_50_12. GTDB lineage: Bacteria > Patescibacteriota > Minisyncoccia > 2-02-FULL-40-12 > GWA2-44-9 > MGJZ01. The sequence goes on from MGJZ01000006.1 coordinate 31,920, forward strand.
AATGCCCTGCTCATCCGCCTGCCGACGGGCGACTTCGAGGCAAATAAAAATATCTCCTAACGGCAGTATACCATGTTTTTCGAGTGCTTTCTCCTCGAGCGGAAAGGACAATGCGTCGGTCGGCTTGTCCTTGCCGCGGTGGGTGTTATTGAGCTCCTGACTCTTCTCCGCTTCGATCAATTGGAGACCAAGTTCCACGTTTTTTTCAGTTAATTTTAAGTGCGTCAGCGCACGTTCAAAAATGTTCTTAAAAAAACCCTCGGAAAATTCCTTATCCGATGTATGATTTTCAAACACGAGTTCAAGCATGCCCAGATACTACCACGCTATCCACCTAACATTCAAACTAAGCGAGATGGGATGTTGCCTGAAGACCTTTCGGAGCCGAGCGGGCACGGTGCCACTTATAAAATCAGCGTACGCTGATTTTATAAGTGGCGAGCAAGGCGAGTACGAAGATAAAACGCCCCTCGGGGCGTTTTATCTGTGTCTGCAAGTGCTCTATCGAGCGAGTTCTTCCTTTACAATGGCGCTGACCCGGCTGCCGTCAGCTTTGCCTTTGACTTGCGGCATAACCGCGCCGATAACTTTACCCATATCTTTAGCTTCCGTAGCGCCCGTGTCGGCGATTGCTTTCTTTACGATCTCGCGAACCTGATCGTCCGACAACTGCTCGGGCAGATAGGCCATGAGCATGTCAGCTTCGGCTTTCTCCGCTTCAGCCAGTTCCGGTCGGCCGCCTTTTTTGAATTCGACAATCGAATCCTTACGCCGCTTCACTTCAGATGCGATGACATCAATCATTTCATCTTCCGTAAGCTGGCTTTCCGTATCGAGCTGAGCCGGATCGTTAATGGTTTTTGAGAGCTTGGTCCGCTTCTCGATCTCTTTGTTCTTGATCGAAGTCATCACCATGCCGATCAGAGTACGTTTTACCGTGTCCCCTGATTTCAATGCCGTCTTCTGATCTTCTTTAAGTTGATCTCTGAGCATTTAAGTCAACGCGAGGTATTTGAATATCGAGGGGCTTCGAGGCCGGGTAGGCCGGCTCGGAGAAGGTTCCGATCGGCCGGCGGAGCCGTTGCCGATAATCGGAATCTCTGTAGACCGAGCAAAAAATTCAGTAGAATTTTTATGCGCACCCGAGATGTCGCAAGACCTCGCGTTATTTACAAATCTATTTCCTGTTTCAATTTGCGCTTCTCTTCTTCGAATGTTTCGTCGTTATACTTGCCGAGCTTTTCCAAACGGCGGCGCAAATCCGCCAAATGCATGCCCATGATCGCCGCATTCTTCTCCTTGCGCTCGGTCAATTTCTTCTGGCGGAACTGGGAACGTTTTGCTTTGATTAAAACGCCGCTTTGCTGCACAAAGCGGTTAAAACGGCGCAACATGCTGCCGATCGATTCGTTAGGTTTTCGTTTTACTTCTACCATATAGATACCTCCTTCTGGGAGGGATTATACCATGGCCGAGGAGTCATTTCAAATCGGAGTTCTACTGAGCAACCTTAGGTCCGAGGCGCTTGCCGGCGAGGAGATGGATATGGAGATGCGGGACGAGTTTACCGCCATGCTCGCCTTCGTTGATGATCAGTCGGTAGCCCTTATCGGCCGCGCCGACTTGGTGAGCCATCTTGTGAGCTATCTGCAAGGCGCGGCCCAATAAACCATCGTCGGGCGCGTCCTCGAGCCCATCGATGTGCTTTTTTGGAATAATTAGGAGGTGCACGGGCGCCTGGGGATGAATGTCTTTAATCACGAGAAACTCCTCGTCTTCGAAAACTTTCTCGCTCGGCAATTCCCCGCTTATGATTTTACAGAATACATCCGAGATCATCCTAGTGTTTTGCCAGAGCATCTTCTTCGGCCATTGCCGGCAATGGCCCAGCTATAGGTTTGTCTTTGAGGCGCTTTTTAACTTCGTCGACGATGCGATCAAGGAGAATAGTTTCCTGCACACCGGTATCCATTTCGCGAAGAATAATCGTGCTGTCTAAAGCCTCTTTCTGACCGAAGATCAGGGCAAAGCGGACACCGAGCCGATGCGCGATGCGTAATTGCGATTTGATACTGTCACGGCCTAAAGATGATTTGGCATCGATGCCGGCTTTGCGAAAACTTTCGAATAAAGGCAAGGCTTTGCGCTTGGGCGCTTCGCCGAGCTGAACCAAAAATACCTTGGGTTTAGGGCCGGAGTCCGGGACATGGACCTGTTTCTCTTTCATCGCAAGAATAATCCGCTCAACGCCCATCGCCCACCCGGCCGCGGGAGTTTTGGAACCGCCAAGCTGCTCGATAAGCCGATCATAACGGCCGCCGGCGATCAGGGTCGACTGCGATGATGCGTTCTCGTCGGGCACGAATTCAAAGACAGTGCGAGTATAGTAATCCAGGCCGCGCGCGAGGTAGGGATTTAAAATGTATGGTACCTTGGCTTCGTCCAGGAATTCCAGTACATGCTTGAAATGGAGCCGACAGTGCTCGTCCAGGAAATCAACCATCTGGGGCGCTTCCTTGGCCGCTTCCTTGCAGCCTTCTTCTTTGCAATCCAAAATCCGAAGCACGTTTTCCTTCAAACGGACTTTGCAGTTAGCGCAGAGATTCTTGGAACGATTCCGGAAATAGTCGCGCAGCGCTTTAATATACGCCGGCCGGCAATTCTGATCGCCAATGCTGTTGATCTGGACATTGTAATTATCCAAACCAATTGATTCCAATAGTTTATTGGCCAGAAAAATCAACTCGGCATCCACCGCTTCCGAGCCGTCGCCGATCGTTTCCAGCCCGAGTTGGTGGAACTGGCGATAGCGGCCCGCTTGCGGCTCATCGTGGCGAAACATCGAATCGAGGTAATACAGTTTCACCGGGTGCGGCTTCACATGCATGCCGTTTTCCAGGTATGCGCGCACGGTCGGCGCGGTCCCTTCGGGCCGCAAGGCCAGCACATCCCCGCCTTTTGTTTTAAGGGTATAAATTTCCTTGGCAATGATGTCCGTAGTTTCCCCGACCGATCGAGTAAACAACTCTGCCTGCTCCAATATCGGCGTGGAGAATCGCTCGAAGCCGTAATATTCGATGAGCGCTTCGATTTTCTTTTGAATGTAGCGCCAATACTTCTGATCCTCGGGCAAGATGTCGTGCATCCCCCTGACCGACTGTACTTGTTTGGCTTTATTTTTACTCATAACTAAGTTCTAATGGCTAAGTTCTAGTCAGAGTAGTCTATATGCGGGATTTTCGCAACTCGATCAAGCGGCCAGAGGCGGATAAGCGCGCGCCCAGTGATCATACCGCGGTGCAAAGGGCCCCAGCGGCGCGAATCAGAGCTTCGAAATCGATTATCGCCGAGCACGAAATATTCGCCGGTCTTGAGGGTGACCCGGGTCGAGCCCAATGTGTCCTGGCCCGCGTCCAGATACGGCTCTTCCAAGACAAATCCGTTCGGATACTCATCGTTAAAGATCGTAACGACGCTTTTTTTGATATCTACGGTCTCCCCGGGCAAACCTACGATCCGTTTAATGAAAAACTGGGATGGATCCACGGGGTAGCGGAATACGACCACATCGCCGCGGCCAGGATCGCCGAATCGATACGAAAGCTCGTCGATAAAAATATAGTCGCCATCCTGGAAGGTTGATTCCATCGACGCGCCTTTGACGAAGAACGGCTGGACCAGGAAATATCGAATGGGCAGAATGATCGCCAGCGAAATCACCACGATCTTAATCGTTTCCCAAATAAACGATCCGATTTCGCTCCGCAATGGCGGCTCACTCTGGTATGGTTGTGTCTGATAGTCCATAGTCAATTCCGTTATTTTACCATAACTTTTCAACTTCGTTCAATATACGATTTTTAAGGCCACGCCCGGCGCAGTGCTTCAAAATACCTAAATATGATTGGATGGATTGAATATTATGATTACCACGACAGCGACGAAGAATCCTTCGCTTCGTTCTCGTGCGTAATACTCGATGAAAGGGCAAGACCACATACCCGAGAAAATCTATCCCTTGCCCATGCTTTCGGATGATGATTTTATTGGGATGAAGTGAAAGACAGAGATTGGTTTTCAAAAACTCGTCCATTATTGCGGCTATGCGCAGCAATTCATCGGGATTGTGTCCCAACACTATAAAGTCATCACAATACCGGAGATACTGTTTTACATTCAAATCGTGTTTTACAAACTGATCGAATTCATTCATATAGATATTCGCAAATAATTGGCTCGTCACATTGCCAAGCGGTAGCCCGATGCCCGGTGTTCTGGAAAAGCTCTCTAAAATAATTCGGATTAGCTCTTGGGTAGCATCATCTTTAATAGTTGCGCCGATAATATCGAAAAGTACGCGCTGATCAATGGAATCAAAAAACTTTCTGATATCGCATTTCAGTGCATAAACATTTTGGTGATTGTTTTGGCTTGCAGGCCGAAGAAACTGCTCCAGACGACACACTGCCCGATGGCTTCCTTTTCCGGTACGGCAGGAATAGGAGTCATGGATGAATGTTTTATCAAATATCGGTTCCAACACTCGAAACACTGCATGATGAACTACCCGATCGCGCACCGTCGCTTTATGAATATGGCGAAGTTTTGGATCAGTGATGTAGAATGGGGTATAGGTATTATGAATGTACGATCTGCGAATCAGGTCCTCGTGTAGTAAAAAGAGTTGATCTTCAAGATTTAACTCGAATTGCTGAATATCTAACCGCGCTTTCTTGC
>MGJZ01000006.1:36697-40316 GCA_001794525.1 Candidatus Yanofskybacteria bacterium RIFCSPHIGHO2_02_FULL_50_12
CTCGCAATACAATCAAACAAACCATGTCCGATATCACCCCCCCCCCAACATGTTGATGCGCCGCTTGTCAGGCGTGTGTGTGAATTCCATAAAAAAGTTTACCTGCTCGGACCAAAGATGCCGAAGCGAGACCGCTTCGGCATCCATCGAACAATCGAACAGGTGTCGTTTGAATTAATGCGATTGGTCATCACCGCGGCTTTCGAACAAAAAGATCGAAAGATGGAATTTTTAGAATCTGCGCGCGTGAGCGCGGAAGTGTTGAAACGATTCATCAGAATGATCCATGAACTAAATATTATTCCTCTCAATGCCTACTTTGAATTAGAATCTGACCTCCAAGAGATATCCAAGATGACGAACGGGTGGATCAAATACCTTGCCGCCGCTCAGTAGAGCGGCGGCCTTGGTCGAGACTTCTCACGAGCGCGCAGATTGTCGTTCCGGTTGTCGGGATTGTACCTGTTGATGTTCAGCTCGTGGCTGCCGCTGCCCCAGTACACGCTCGGAACATCGCCGTCCGAGTAGCGCTCGTTGCCCGCTCCCATCTATATCACCGGAAATCGTCTGCACAATTTCCTGCGTTTGCCGGCCATGCCGGAATTATTCAAGAGGAGTTATCTCACCAGGAGCGAACAAGCAGTTTCGTTTACTTCGGCAAATCGCTATCCGCATGGGACCGATTTTGTAGCCATAGATATTGTAGAAAAAGAAACGGGGCCGAACAAGTCGGCCCCGAAGGGAACAAGGGTGAAGGCAGAAGGGTTACGAAACTGCCTCACGAGCGCGGAGAGAGTCGTGCCGGTCGTCGGCGTCGTACCTGCTGATGTCCATCTCGTGGCTGCTGCTGCGCCAGTGCACGCTCGGAACATGGCCGACCGAGCAGCGCGAGCCTGAGCACAAGGTCACGTTCTTCAGATCGAGGTGTTTTCCGGTCTCCTTGAAGTACTTGAGCTCCATGAGGAGCCGTTCCTCCAGGGTGATGCCGGGAATGTTCGCGGCCTTGAGATCGTTGGCCGACATGAGCTTGAGGTTCGCATCGGCCTCGACTGTATTGCGGAAGCACACGGCATAGGACCCGTCCTTGGCTGTCCGATCTGAGATGACGAGGTCGTCCAGACTCCTATCGGTCCACTTCCAGGCCTTGAACGTCTCGAGGCACTTCAGGAACAGCCGCTCCGGCATCATGCCCTTCGCGACAATGATCGTTCGGCCGAACCCTTCATGCACGGGAATCTTCAGCGTAGAGAAGTCGTGCTCCTCGCCGAAGACTTCTCGGTAGAAGTTCGCCCAGTCGATGGGGGCGTCGGGCGCAATGAGACCGGGGTGGGTGCAGGGGGCTTCGGCAGCGAACGGGTTCTCCCGTTTGGCGAATCGCTTCAGCTCGTCGTGCGACAGACCGCCGTTCTTGAGCTTGAGTATTACATCCGCCAGCGTGCCAAGCACTTCGCCCGGCAACGCACCGACCAATTGCTGATTCGGCATGGTCAGTTTCTCCTTGTTTTCAACGAGCGGAACTGCCCGTCGGAAGCCCCTATTTCAGAGCTCCATCGTATACCTTAATTATACTCCTTTTTGGATAAAAAGTCAATAGTGCCATTTTTTCCCGTTTTCTATATACTATCGCCTAATGGCTACAAAACTCATCGTCGGCATCGGCAATCCGGACCCGGAATATCAGAATACCCGGCACAACATCGGGTTTTTGTTTTTGGACTACTTGGCCAAGAAAATTGGCGCTAATGATTTTGAATTGGACAAAAAGTCGAACGCCTTGGTTTCAAAATCCAAGATCGAAAAAACCTCCGTGGTACTGGCCAAGCCCCTTTCCTATGTAAATAAGTCTGGTGATGTTGTTGGCAAGCTGGCCGGCAGCAATAAACTCAAAGCGAAGGACCTGATCGTCATTCAAGATGACCTCGACATCGAATTCGGGTATTTTAAGAATTCTTTTGATAAAAATTCTGGCGGCCACAAAGGCATCGATTCGATCATCAAAGCGATGAAGACCAAGGCGTTTCAACGCGTCCGCATCGGCATCGCCGTGCGGGCCCTCCAGAAGGCCCGCCAGCAATCCGCCAAGAAACGTGATAAATTCGTCCAGGATTTCGTGCTCTCGAAATTCACGAAGAAGGAAGAAGAGACCGTGAAGGCGATGTTCAAGGAAATCTATGAGCGAGTCCTGCTTTTACTAAAGCATTAACCCAAAACAAAAGTCGCCCGGTTGGGCGACTTTTGTTTTGGGTTAATCTTCCATTCTGCGCTTGAGTTGCCCAACCATCTCTTCCGCATGCTTAGCTCCGCCGAGACCGAAGGAAAGACCCACGGCTAACGAAACAGCAGCGATCAAACCAGTGACAGCGATCTTGATGATGTCATCGGCAACTTGGAGCTGATCCAAGGCGATGAGCAAGGTGAAGATAAACACTGCCCACTTCGTCAATGTGCCGAGGAAATTGGCTGAAGCCAATCCTGCCGCTTTGACCGAAGCGCGCACAACGCCCTCCAAAAACTTTGCCACCAAGATACCGATCAACAACACGATGGCGGCAATGATTACTTTCGGAATGTAGAGGACGACCGTCTTCAAGAAGTCAGTGACCACATCCAAGCCGAGAATGTTGGTGGCCGACATCAAGAATACAATGATGAAGAACCATTTTACGAGTTCGTAAAATAGTTTCGGCGTGTCGAGACGGAAGCCGCTGCGCTCCCAGGCCTGACGGAATCCGACTTTCGTCAATGCATTGTCAATATGCAAAGCCTTCACGATCTGATGGGCTACTTTACCGAGCAATACCGCGATTACCCAACCGATCAAAAAGACAACGATTGCGGCAACCAGCTGGGGTACGAAACCGGCAACATTGTCCCATAACTTTATCAACGGATCACGGACCGTTGATACCTGTACGAAATCATTCATATAAACACCCCCTTTTCAATGTCTAATTACCATTTCATGAATTTTACCATTTTGGCAAGAAAACAGGATGCTCAATGTGGACAACATAAAACAGGCCACCAGTGGCCTGTTTTATGTTTATGCGATCGGGGTTTCGATTTTTTTAACTTCCTCGCCATCAGCCGACTCGCCGATTTCGATGACGTTTTTGACCCGATCAACCATGAGCGAAAGACGCTTCTCGGAGGAATCATAGGCCGATTTAGTGTTCTCTATATGCTTGCCTAACCGCGCGAAGTCATCAGCCAGCTTGCCGCCGTCGGTGGAGATCCGTTCCAGTCGCTTCATGATGTCTTTGGTCTGTTTGGAGAATTCCACGTCCTTAACCCAATGCCGGATGGCCGAGATCGACAAGGCGAAGGTATTGGGCGAAACGAGAAAGACTTTCTTCTGGCGGGCGTAACTCGGAATATCGACGTCTTTGATGTTGTTTATGATTTCGTAATAGACCGTCTCCGCCGGCACGTACATGAGCGCCAGGTCGGTCGTCCCCTCCGACGGCAGCAGATACTTTGAGGCAATCTCGTCGATTTTCTTTTTCACATCGCTGTAGAAAAGCTTGCGATAGATTTCTTTGTTCATGTCCGTCTCGGCGTTGACCATCTTCTCGAAATTCTCCCAGTTGAACTTAGAATCGATCGGCAGGATCAGATT
>MGJZ01000006.1:40335-43768 GCA_001794525.1 Candidatus Yanofskybacteria bacterium RIFCSPHIGHO2_02_FULL_50_12
GCGTCCACCGCTTCGCCTGACTTGAAATAATGCTGGAGTGCGTATAGATCTTTGGAAAAATACTGATTCAAGGCCGCCTCTAAAGACGCTTCGCCCCAGATGCCGCGGAGCTTGGGTGATTTGAAGATGTCCTGGAAAGAAGATACGTTTTTGACCGACTCGTGCATCTGCTTGAGATTCTCATGGAGTTGGGTCATGTTCTGGGTAAACCCTTGCACCTGCTGATGGACGGTGAGCGTCGCCCGCTCCGATGCCTGTCGGTTTTGTTCCAACTGCGACTGCATCGCCGCCGAGAGCGCGTCAAAGCGCTGGTGGAGTACGAGATATTTGTCGTCCGGCTGGTCAGATTTCTTGCGGCTCTGGAGCATCATGTACATATTGATGCCGAGCATAATCAGCGTGGCGATGGAAACGATGACAACGAGTACAAACAGCGGATTCATGCTCTGATTTAATCACAGATGCGAGATATAGACAACCGTCGGTGAAATTAATATAGTGAAACCACTTTGGAGGAAAGATGAGCGTTCTTTGGCATTGTCCCAGATGCAGTACCAGCGGCGAATTGTGGCGGAAGTCGGCAACATTCGGCCAGATCCTTCGGGAACACATGATCGCGTCGCCGAAGTGTCGAGAAAAAGACAAGATCCGGTTTCGCGGCGATGACTTTGATTTCAAGGATTTGAAGTCCTATCGACCTCCGGCAAAGAGCCACTACAACCGCACCCGATCTCGATGGTGGCGCGGCGGCATGAAAGCCGCCAATCACTAAACTCGGCCGCTCCCGCGGCCGAGTTTTTATGTGGTCATTATACCAAAAAGTTCGGACTCATTTCCAGCAGAATCCCAATGACACTGACTAGCGCCCCCCGCGCGCTACGCGCCACCACGCAAAGCGTGGTGCTTCTGCAAAGCAGAAGTGCGGGGGACGCCAAACCCAATGCGGACGGGGCAAAGCAAAGCAATTTTGCGGGAGGGAAGGATTTGCTTTGCCCCGACTAATTTTTTCAAAACGGCGGGATTCGGATTTCCGCCGCGCATGAGGGTGCGGGAGGAATGCGCGGCGGATTCTTCTTTGATTTTCGGCGGCGGCTTATTTCAAAACCCTTACCACACCGTCATTACCATCTACTTCAACCTTTTGTCCCTCTTTAATTATTTTTGTTGCATTATTAACACTAACAACGCAAGGGATTTCGTACTCGCGGGCGGTAATGGCGGCGTGCGACAGAATTGTGCCGTGCTCAACAATAATTCCTGCAATGAGACCAAACAACTGTGTCCATAATGGGTTTGTAGAGTGAGCAACAATAATGTCTCCCTTTTTAACTCTATCGAATTCTTTTGGACCCGAAATAATCTTTACTGTGCCACTGACCACGCCAGAACTACCAACTACTCCCTCTAAAATATTACCTTTTACTGGACTTCCTTTTTCTCTAAACCAGTCGGGCAACCAACTTTTTTCTAGTTTTTCTTCTACTATCTTTTTTCGTACCCCTACATCTCCTTTGTTAAAATTACCTTCTTTCATTTCATCAAGAGTGAGCAGCCAAACGTCCGGTGTATTGGAGAGTACTTTTTCACTTATCAACCTTTCGCCTATTTCATCCACAATTTTTTTGATGAGTGGCCTTGGCAAATCTTGAAGTGTTTTGCTATCTTCTCGCAACTTGATAGCTTTCCTGTACTTTTCTACCACCTCTACAATTTCTTTGCGTACGCCACTATCTTGAATTTTGTCCAGAAGATTACTTTTATATTTTTCAAATTCTTGCTTCCTTTTTCCGAATTTATCTGAGGAATTTGCTGACTTAGCTAACTCTTCAACATAGCGTAAAATTGTTTTCCTGCTTTCCTCTACAGAGACACCCTCTGCTTCAAAATGAGCAAATTCCTCTATAAAATTTTCAAAGGCGTTATCAAAAGCTGGTTGCCCGTAAAGTTTTGCAAGATTGTTTAGAGCAAGATTCATTCGGGCTGTTTCGTGTTCTATGCCTGCAATCAGTTTTTCTTCATTAAACGGCAGATTGTATTTTTCAAACAAATCTTTCGTTTTTCCTTCAACATCTATCCAAGAATTCATATTTAACATTCGCGTCCTCACCATTTTCGAGTAGATATCTTGTATTTTTTGTAGGTAGAGTAATAATTCTTCCTTAGACAATTTTGAAATGTTGCCTAACTTTTCTCGAAAATTCTTGGTTGTTTTTCTCCATTTTTCTACTTCTTGTTGTAAATCAATATCCGATTTCTCCGCTGTAAATTTCCTCTCATAACGAGAAGGATCAATTTGTATAGGTACGTGATTGTCGAAGACAACAACATCTTGGATATGAGGCACCCCGTTACCAAAATCAAACATATCTAGGCTGGCTTGCCAAGCATCTTTCATATACAAATCATATTCGAGAGGTAGTACTACGCGCGGGTTATATTCGTCCCAATATCCAAACAAATTTTTATCCTCTTTGCTCGGGCTGTACTGGTTTCTCTTTTTAAGTGTTGTAATAGGACGACTCTGAACAATAAAGAAATTTTTATCGAAAGCCCACTCAATATCACAAGGGAAGTTATAATGATTTTCAATTTTCTGTATAAGCTCCGAAAGCTCCAAAATCTCGTCATCAGACAAAACTTGTCCGCCTCCTTTTGTTTTTGGGATACTGCACCATTCATTTCCACCGTTTTCTGCGCGATAAAGTCCTTTAGTTTGTATCTGAACATTCTTATCAATAATCTGTTGCGGTTGTTTTTCTACTACATAACTATCTGGTGTGATTTGTCCTGAAACGATAGCTTCACCAAGCCCGAACCCAGCTTCGATAATGAGTTGATTTCTATCTTGTGTTACAGGATGAACGGAAAAGGCAATGCCAGATTTTTCACTCTCAATCATTTTCTGTACAACAACCGCAACAGATATTTTCTGTTTGTGTAATTTTTTTTCAAAGCGGTAGAAAATAGCGCGTGGCGTGAATAATGAAGTCCAGCATTTCTTTACATTTTCAAGTAATTCTCCCTCTGTAGTATTGAGATAACTTTCGAGCTGTCCAGCCCACGCCGCGCTTACTGAATCTTCGGCGGTAGCCGAAGATCTTACAGCGACATATTTTGAATTAAGGTTTTTGAAAAATTTTTGGATTTCGATTGCAATATCTCGCGGCATTTCTGCTTGTAAAATAAGTGCCTTGATTTTCTCCGAAGCACCTTCAACCGTGTGCATTTCCTTGTGATTAACAGAATCCAAAATAGAATCAATTTCAATATTCAAATCAGTTTCTTCCAAAAATTTTTCAAAAGCCGAAGCAAGGATTACAAAACCCGGCGGCACGGGTATTCCCGTCTTTGTCATTTCGCCAAGCGAAGCGCCCTTACCTCCGGCAAGCGACACATCATTTTTGTCTAAATTTTTGATGTCCCGTAAGAATTC
>MGJZ01000007.1:0-712 GCA_001794525.1 Candidatus Yanofskybacteria bacterium RIFCSPHIGHO2_02_FULL_50_12
TCACGTTAGCAGGATTCCTTCAGCAGAGAGGTGTCCATGTCCAAAAGCCTGAATTGGTTCGAGCGGCCCGTTGCCAGTATCCGGGTACAGCGGTACCTGGGATACGAACGGTTTTGCGGCGTTCTTCAGTACCTGCGCGATCAGGGTGCAAACAAGGGAGTGATCGCGGTTCTGAAGAACGGCGCAGAGATTTTTCTCCGAGCCGCAGGAAAGGTGCTCCGGATCATCGTGCGAGCCACTTCCAGAAAGCGGCTGAACGAGGCCCATCGAGCCGTCTCCGGCCGGCATCGTCTGATGTCGATCGAACGAATTAACCTGCCCGTCTAGCCCCGTCTAAGATCGGATAAAAGCCCGGTCATACGACCGGGCTTTTATTTTTATATTTACTGTACTTTCCAGATTTTGTTATCAGAGAGGATGTAGAGCGTTTCGGCAGAGTCGATTGTCGCATCAGTGATGGCCTGGTTAGCGTTGATCTTAAGGGTTTTTACCAGCGAGCCGGTGTCTTTTTTAAGCACATAGATGCGGCCCATGGTTTTATTTACCACATAAAGACTGGCAGAATCAGGCGTAGTGAGGAGCAAGCTCGAAGCATCTACCGCGATCGGGGTATTGGCTTCATTCTTCTTCTGCCCCTTGTAATAAGTGGTAATAATTCCATTCTTCGAAATTACGAATACATCGCCATCAACGGCCACGAGAGCGGAGTCAG
>MGJZ01000007.1:779-8582 GCA_001794525.1 Candidatus Yanofskybacteria bacterium RIFCSPHIGHO2_02_FULL_50_12
TTTAATCACAGTGCTTCCAGTCAGACCATAGAGGTTATCCTGGTAAAAGTCGAAATCAACTAGGGTCTCGGAAAATGTAGACGTGCCGAGCGAAGACTTTTTCAGTGACCATGAAGCGGTTTTTTTGGCCGCCGGGTCAACCAGCGTGATGTAAGTCTCACTGCCGAATATAGCTGTTGGAGACATTGCATTGATAGAGGCAACACTGTCGACGGAACCATTGGAAACTTTCAGTAGCGCGCCTGTACCGCTCTGATCGGCATATGCATACAGATTCGCGCCCTGCGTTCCGATCAAAGTCGCATTGCCGCGTTCGGAGGGAATTTCAGCCGCAAGCGAGAGGGAAGCGTCTTTAGCTTGATCAAGGTCATCCAATGCTTTGGCGATCGCGGCCATCGTATTTTCCGCTTTCCCGGAAGCATCCGCCGAAGCAAGGCTGGCGAGCGTGCTCACAAGGAGGGAATGGGCGCCCAGAAGGTCATTCTGGCTGATCTTAGTTTGTGCGAGCTTCAGATTGGATTCTGCTGATTGTACTGCTTCGCTCAACTGGCGAGCCTCCGGGCTGACGAATACGAACATTTTGAGCGATACCACGGCGGCGATGACGATGACTGCGGCGCCACCCATGGCCACCGCCCGATTGCGAGGATGAATATACATGCGTTGAAGCCGGCGAAATTGCTTAGCGAACGGCAGATCTTTTCTGCCGAGGGCAAATTCACTCGGAATAATGTGGGGAAACTCGGATACGGCGACGGTTTTTATTTCTTCCGCCCCATCATTATCTTTTATAGCTTTTTTGGCAACCTTGACCGCCGGTTTTTCAGTGTCTTCTTCCTCTATTTCTGTTTTCGCGATCGGTTCGACTTCCGGCTCCGAAATCAGCTCCTTAGGCTGCGGCCGGGCCTCAACCGCGATCTCCGTGCCCTTTTGCATGTCGATATGAACCGCCGCACAGGCGAAATCAGGCTTGCTGTCCTTGATCGCGGCAATTGCGGTCGCGAATTCATCAGCCGATGATTTCAGGAGGTGATCTTTCAAAAGCTTTTCACGGGCAACTACGGTTCTGCTCGGATAGAAAGCGAGCAGTCGATCGCCGGCGTGGATTTTGCCCGAGATTATATTTGAAAACTCTTTTTCTTGCGTCGCTTCTTTATCGAATAGGTCGACATTGTTCAGGATATCGATATTCTTGCCTTCCCGGGAAAGGAGAATCTTGAATTTGCCGAGTTTTGAAATATGGATTTCTCCGCCGGCAACGGCAAAAATACCCACGTTGATTTTGGTGTCTTTCTTTTTGAAAAATTCTTCAACGACGCCATTGATCTTTTTGAGTGCGGCCGAGAACGACTCCTTTACGGGCAGGTCCGGATTCGAATAATATTCGCGTTTGGCAAGCGAAGCGACAAGATTGATGACATAGCCGACATCAAGCCCGTCCGATTCCTCCGCCGCGCCGCCCTGGATGTTACCCACGACATAGAGGTTGCCGAGGCCCCGCTTGGCGTGGTCGGCCTCGTAGTCATAGGAGAAAATATCAGTCGGACCTTCCTTGCTGTTCTTGATGAGAATTTCTTTGGAAACAGGCTTGATGAATACTTTTTCCATGGTTTACTTTTTGATGAGGTTTATATACACTGTTCCCGACAGAGATTCCAAGTCGCCGACGCGTATCCAGCTTCGCTGGAGCCCCGCGGGCGACCGGAACCTTATCCGTGCACAGAGAAAGTCCTTTCTTTGCTTGTATTCTAAGCCGATTAATCAAACGATGTCAAAGCCGATACTGGATAACTTGTTCGGATCTAAAATCAGGGTCAAGATTTTGAAATTCCTTTACCGCAACCACCCGGATGATTTCAGTATCGGCGAGCTGGCTCGCCGGATTCAAGAGTCGCTGGCCGATACTAAGCAGGAAGTGGAATTGCTTCGGCAGATTAAAGTGGTGGTCAAGAAAAAATAACATGGCCAAGAAAAACAAAAAAAAGTTGGTCAAAAAAAGCGGCCTCCAGAAGTCCAAAGCGAAGACGGGTCCGAGCGCGCGCGATCGATATGCCCTGAATCCGCATTTTGAATTTTTCGGCGAGTTGCGAAGCTTGGTGCTGAAATCGTCTCCGGCTGAAAGAGAAAACATGACTCGCCGTATTTCCAATCTCGGCCGAGTGCGGCTTGCGCTCATCTCGGGCATCTTTCTCACTGATCCGGATGCGTCCAATCAATACGATTCGCCGGCGGACCTGTTCATCGTGGGGGACGACATCAATCGGCAAAAACTTAGAAATTTCCTCTCATCGCTTGAAGCCGAAGTCGGTACTGAAATTAAATTCGCGCTCATGGATAAGGACGAGTTCCACTACCGCTATAGCATGTTCGATCGCTTCGTCCGCGTTCTCCTTGAAGGCCCCCACGAAAAAATCATCAACAAAATCGGCCTATAGAGGTGAGACCTCTATAGTGTATACTTAAGGGATGAATAGGAATATTCCGCTTTCAGAGAATGAATACTATCACGTATTCAATCGCGGCGTGGATAAGAGAAAAGTATTTCTGGATCATAAAGATTATGAGAGATTTTTATTTTTACTGGGAGCTTGCAACGATAAACTTCCCCTTCTAAACTCAACTTTTTTCTATAAAGGTTTAGGATCTTTAGATGCATTTTTTAAGAATAGAGTTCGAAACAAACTAGTAGAAGTACTTTCTTTTTGTTTGATGCCAAATCATTTCCACTTAATACTTAAGCAAAGAGAAGAAAAAGGTATATCAAGATTTTTACAAAAAGTTTCTACAGGATATGCAATGTATTTCAATAATAAAAATGAAAGAACCGGCGCTCTTTTTCAAGGAGCTTTTAAGTCAAAACATATAGGAGATGATAAATATTTAAAAACTCTAGTCAGATATGTACATCTGAACCCATTAGAATTAGAAGAGCCAAACTGGAAGGAAAATGGGATTCTAGATATAAAAAGAACAACATCCTTTTTAAAAGATTATCCTTGGTCAAGTTTGAGTGATTATTTAGGTTCAAAGAAATTTTCTTTGATAGTAGATTATCAAGTCAATGATGAAGAAGATGATTTTAAGCAGTTTCTTTCAGATCTAAATGCTGCTCCAACTATAGAGGTCTCACTCCAACTATAGAGGTCTCACCTCTATAGTTGGAGGGTTTTGCAATATGTTATAGTTATGAAAATTATGGGCGCATAGCTCAGCTGGTTAGAGCGTTGCATTCACATTGCAAAGGTCCCTGGTTCGAGTCCAGGTGCGCCCACATGAATTTAGGCTAAAGCCAAACCTAGAGCCAAAAAGACTAAGCCGACATCAATTCGTCGGCGCACTTGTACCACGCGAATATCTTTTACTATCCCTGTAAGGCCCCAGATAATGAAAGCTGAACCAATGAGAGCAGTAGGAGAAATAGCTACAGCAAAACCGCATCCGCCCACAAGAGTAGCAGCGACAGCGATTCTCGCGAGTTTATCTCCTAGAAAAAGAGGCACCGTTTGTTTATATCCACGATCAACCTTCGCGTCGGCTATGTCGTGTAGTGTTTCTCTGCCAAATAGTATCAAGACTGTTGCTGCAAACAGAGGAGCGATAACCGCGAAACTTGCCCCGAATGCCAGAGGTAGCAGAATTGGACTTGCCGCGGTAAAAGAAACAAGAGTTACGGGCAATAATGGTAAGCGGCGTGTCTCAGAATAAACCGCTCCTATGGCCGCCAAACCAAGAAGAAATCCTGCTACAATTGGATATTTAAAAAACAAAACCATAATCAAACCGCCACAAATTATCCAAAATAAGATTAACCAGCAAAGAAACAAGGCGGGTCTTTCAGATGCAAATGTTTTGCCTTTTTCAATGTCATGAAATCGATCTCTCCAATCATTTTGAAGCATGGTAGAGGCAATAACAAAAAGTAATGTTATAAGTGTCAGGCTTTCGGGTTTTATTCCCGCGTATTTAAAGGCAATGAATCCAAGTGCAACCACACCAAAACATTCTGGTAGCCGTATCGCCTTAATTAATTTAATCATGATGTATTTATACACCTTGGGTTACTGAAAGACAAAAATAAACTCTGTATAATAACAATATTAATAATTCCACATGAATCTCATTCCGTGGGTTGTTAGTGGGGGAATGGTGGGGCTTTCTGTTTTTGTATGGGGGCAGGGATTGGCGTGGCAATTTGGGGAGCTCTCGGGGTATCAGCTTTTTCCGCTGTTCGGGTTGCTTGCGTTCACAGTGATGTGGGCGCATTACGCGGTTTATTTTCTCCAGCAGATATTCAAATTTGGCGAAGATCGATGGTATTTACCGATCACGCGCTACATCGTTTTATTTTCTTTACTCATGCATCCGGGATTGCTTATCTGGATGCGCTGGCGGGATGGATTTCCACCAAGTACTATTTTCGGACTAGGCGGCTGGGTATTGGTCGGCATAGCATCTTGGTTTATTTTTATGATATTCGAATCCCATCGCTGGTATCGCGATCAGGCGTGGTGGAGATGGATCACCTGGGCAAACGGGGTGGCGATGATCCTCATCATATTCCACGCACTCAATCTTGGTTCCGATCTGCAAATCGGTTGGTTCCGCTGGGTTTGGTACTTCTTCGGCGTAAGCCTGGTTGTATTTTTGATCAAAGAATATTACGATTCCCGCAGAGGGAGGTGAGAAGATGCTCTTTGATGACGGCGTCTATCCGGTTTTTGAAGGGGTTCGCTTGCGTCGTGCGAATTTCGACTATCCATGCGCTGAATGTCATGTCCTGATTCCAAAAGGGACACGACATTACTACATAGTGTGGAAGAACATTTCGGACGATAAGCAAGATCGTCCTCACGAAGTTAGAATTTGCTGCGACTGTCATCTTGACTGGGAAAACTTCACTGCGCTGTTTGAAGCCCTAGTCGGGGAAGAGGCGGGGTGTTCCTATGGGTTCTTAAAGGACGAACTTCAGTCTGCTCTAGAAGATCCAAGATTCACTCCCAACCACCCCCTCATTGCCAAGCTCATCAAGACCTGGCTGCCTGAACCCCCGGCCTATCGACCCACCGAAGCCGACGGCCAACCGTACCTTCCGTTCGAGGAGCTCATTCAACCCGCCGCGTAAGGCGGGTTTCTTTTTGGATATAAACGGCTCAACAGGCCGTTGAGCCGTTTAAGTTATGCACATTTACAGGCGCTCCTAGTGGTATATACTACCTATTAGATGTATAGGAGTGGATAAGAGTGTTAATAATATCTTCATATACGACCGTTTTACTGGGAAATATCAGCCATGTTGATCGGCGAATACAAGCACAGTCTGGATCCCAAAAAACGCCTTTCTATACCTTCAAAATTCAGAAAAGAGCTGGGCGAGGGAGCGGTAATCACCAGGGGCCTTGATAATTGCTTATTCCTGTTTCCAAGCGCCTACTGGCAGCAATTGGCCGAGAGGTTAGGAAATATGCCTTTGGTCCAGCAGGATTCCCGTTCATTTGCCCGTTTACTGCTATCGGGAGCGATGGAAGTTGATTTTGACAGTCTTGGACGGATTCTGATTCCAGAATATTTAAAACAATACGCCAGCTTGAAAAAAGTGGCAGTCGTAGCCGGTTTATATAATCGATTAGAAATATGGGACGAACAGCGGTGGGAGCAGTACAAATCGAATTTGGAGAAGAATTCGGACAGCATCGCCGAGAAACTGACCGAGCTTGGGATATGAGTTCGATTCATGAGCCGGTTCTTTTACAGGAGGTCTTGGAATTTTTAGACCCCCGGCCGGGCAAGAATTTTATCGACGCGACGCTAAACGGCGGCGGCCATACCCGTGCCTTGGTGGAGCGGATTATGCCCCAGGGCCGCGTGCTTGGCATCGAGTGGGATCCCGAAGTCGCCAAAATGGCGGCGGAACGGGCGGCCCAATCGCTGTACGAGAACAATATCATCGTGGTCAACGACAGCTACGTGAACATGAGTTCGATCGCCGAGCGGTTTCATTTCCGTCCGGACGGAATCTTATTCGACCTCGGTTTGTCCTCTTGGCATTACGAGTCCAGCGGTCGGGGATTTTCTTTCAAACGCGACGAGCCGCTCGACATGCGTTTTAACTCGGCAGCCGGTCCCTCCGCTGCCGAGTTAATAAACACATACGAAGTGGCGGAGCTCGAACAGATTCTTAGGGATTACGGCGACGAGCAATTTTCGCACCCGATTGCCGCGGCAATTGGCAAAGCACGCTGGAAGAAGCCGATCATGACTGTGCCGGAATTGGTGGCAGTCGTCGAATCAGCCGTGCCTAATTGGTATAAGCATCGCAAGATTCACTTTGCGACTAAAACATTCCAGGCCCTCCGAGTGATCGTGAACGACGAACTGGCCAATGTCAAAATCGGCATCCTGGCCGCGATCGACCTGTTGCCGTCCGGCGGCAAACTCGCGGTAATCTCCTTCCAAGGCCACGAAGATAAGATTGTGCGGGAATTATTCAAACAAAAAACAAAAGAAGGCATCATCGAAATTCCGATCAAGCGCACGATCCGGCCCAAGTGGGAAGAACAGAAAATAAATCCTCGATCAAGAAGTGCAAAGATGAAGGTTGCGCTAAAAATATGATAACGAACGCCAAAATAATTATTAGTCTGAATATTTTTATCGGAGCATTGTGTGCGGTCGCGGCTCTCTATTATGTGTTTTGGTCAAATTCTCTGGCCGCCGCCGAATATCGAATCGCCGCGTTGCGTCGGGAGCTCACTGAACTGACCGATCAGAATGGAATGATGCTTGCCGAGAAGGCATCAGCTGAAGATGTTTCGGCAGTCGTCCGTTTCGCCCAAGGAAAAGGCATGATCGAAACGGTAAGTTCCACATATATCTTTGAAAGCGGCAATGTAGCTTTGCGGCGCTAAATTTTATGGGTAAATTCGACTCGTTCAGGACATATATCGTTCTCACGGTCGTGGTGGGAGTCGCCGGGCTTCTGGCCTGGCGGCTTTTTGTTTTATCGTATGTGCGCCATACCCTGTACGCAAGTACCGCACAATCCCAGTCGGAGAATATCGCTAACCTGCTCATTCGCGGCAATATCTATATTCAGGATCCTAAAGCGGTCGATACTGCTCTTGGTAATCTATACTTAGTGGCTACAAATAAAAAATTTCCGGCGGCGTATGTGGTACCGAACAATGTTGTCGACAAGGAACAAGCAGCGGACAAGTTGAACGCGATTCTTGGATCCGATAATGAAAAAATCAAAAGCACGCTCGAAATGAACTCATCAGCCGCCCGAGCAGTGGCTAAAAAAATCACCGGCGAGCAGGCCGAAGCGATCGTCCAACTTGGCATAAGAGGCGTGTTTATCCAACACGAGATGGGTCGCTCCTATCCGGCCGGGCCGCTTGCCGCCACGACCCTTGGATTTCTGGGATTCAATGAGGAAGGGCGGCGCACCGGCCAATACGGCATCGAAGCTTATTTCGACGAAGAATTGAGCGGCAAGCGGCCAGCGGACGTGGTGCTTACTTTCGATCGAAATATCCAGTTATTCGTCGAAACCGAATTAGACGCGATTCTGAAAAAATGGAACGCCACTGCCGGAACCGTAATCGTGCAGGATCCCAAAACCGGGAAAATTCTGGCGATGGCTGATCGTCCGGCGTTTGATCCGAACTCGTACAGCACGGCCGCAACGGAGTCATTTCTTAATCGGAGCGTCCAGGAAACCTTTGAGCCCGGCTCGTCATTTAAACCGCTGACCATGGCCGCGGGCATCGACTTAGGGAAGATTACGCCGAGCAGCACCTACAC
>MGJZ01000007.1:8598-11737 GCA_001794525.1 Candidatus Yanofskybacteria bacterium RIFCSPHIGHO2_02_FULL_50_12
GGGTCATTGAAATCGCGGGCCGCCAGATCCGCAATTTCGACGGCCAGTCGCATGGCACGGTCAGTATGACCACGGTGCTTGAAAAATCTTTAAACACCGGCGCGGCCTGGGTGCAGGAACGGATCGGCCAAAGCGACTTTCGAGATTACGTGATCAATTTCGGCTTCGGCCAGCAGACAGCCATTGATCTGCCGGGCGAGGTGAATGGCAATGTGGCGAATCTTTACAGTGGTCGGCAGATCAATTTCGTGACTGCTTCATTTGGCCAGGGCATCGCGGTCACGCCGCTTCAGCTCATCAATGCGTATTCGGCGATCGCCAACGGTGGCCGGCTCATGAAACCGTACGTAGTGGATCATGTGGCCTTTGAGGGCGGCGAGATTAAAAAAACCGAGCCGGAAGTGGCCAGTATTCCAATCTCGGAGAAGACCGCCCAAACGGTTCGATCCATGCTCGTCAATGTCGTCGATCGCGGCTTTGATAAAGCGCGTATTCCAGGGTATGATATCGCGGGCAAGACGGGCACTGCCCAGATTCCCAGCAAGGAAGGGGGATATGAGGAAGACGTGTTCATCCATGATTTTGTGGGCTTTGCGCCGGCCTCGGATCCGAAATTTACGATTCTGATCAAAATGGATCGGCCCAAGGGCATTACCTTTGCCGCGGACAGTTTGTCGCCGACATTCAAAAACATCGCCCAATATCTGATTAATTATTACAACATTCCACCAACGAGATAGGCGCTCGCTATATGATTAGGAAAATATTACAACTGAAACTCGAATTGTTAGCTCGGCTATACCTCTGGCGATATAAGCCGGAGATTATTGGCGTTACCGGAAACGCGGGCAAGACTTCAACAAAGGAAGCGATCAGCGCGGTGTTGAGTGCCACACGCCGGGTGCGGGTGGCGAGTGGTAATCTCAACAACGAATTCGGCATCCCTTTGGCGATCCTTGGCGGCTTTGACCGAGAGTATTACGAGGACGGTCCTAGTATCGGCTTTTGGATAAAAGTGGTGATTTTGGGATTTCTAAAAATAATTCTGGATTTACGAAATCCAGAATTATTGATCTTGGAATACGGCGCGGATCAGCCCGGGGACATTAAAAGACTGGTGTCCAAATATAAGCCGCACATAAGCGTGATAACCACGGTTGGGGATGTGCCGGTTCATATTGAATTTTTCAAAGATGCCGAAGTCGTCGCGCAGGAAAAATCAAATTTAGTGAAAGTTCTGGAGGCGCAGGATTACGCTGTCTTAAATCATGACGATGATCGGGTATTAGACATGAAACAGCGAACGCGCGCTCATATTATGACTTATGGTTTTGACGAGGAATCAGATATTCATGTTTCAGGATTTGATCTGATTTCAAATGAGGAAGGAGCACCTGTGGGGGCGACATTTAAGTTGCATAATGGGCAGACGTTCTTGCCAGTGACTATTACCGGATCGCTTGGCAAGTCGCAGGCCTGGGCCGCGGCCGCCGCGGCCGCGGTAGGAATCATTTACGGCATGAATTTGGTTGATATCAGTGAAGCTTTGAGCCATTACCATGGCCCGAAGGGCAGGCTTAATATCCTCAAAGGCATAAAGAAGTCCCATGTTATCGACGATACCTATAACGCATCGCCGGCATCAATGCGCTTAGCACTGGAAACGCTCCGCGATTTGCCTGGCCTACGCAAAGTCGCTATTCTGGGCGATATGCTGGAATTGGGCGATCACACTATCCCGGCTCATCAGGCGGCCGGTACGTTCGCCGCTGAATTCGTTAATATCTTAGTATGCATTGGCAGTCGTGCCAAATTTATCGCCGAAGCCGCGATGGATCAACTTCCGAAGGAAAATATCTTTACTTTCGATACTTCCGAGGAAGCAAAACTAAAAGTGCAGGAGCTTCTCAAAGAGCGCGATCTCATTCTCGTAAAGGGCTCTCAAGGTATCCGTATGGAAAAAATCGTTGCCGAAATAATAGCCGAGCCCCAAAAGGCCAAAAACTTCCTCGTCCGTCAGTCAAAAAAGTGGCTGGCAAAATAGCTAGACAGTTTTTGTTTTCTATCATATAGTCTTATCTAGGAGGACGGAATGGGTCGAAGGAAAGGCGACGGATGGTTTTGCCAGGCTTCGAAGGAAAGGCTGGCAGAAATTGCCCGCGAGAGTGTTAGGAAACGAGAGAAAAATGGAACGACATATCAACCAACGCAGTGGCAGTGTCGGAAAGGTTCCTTTGGAGGCCCCTTCCTCCGAAGGATCAAAACACCGTTTCCGGAAGTCAAAGTTGAAGAGGTTAACGTAAAATGGGCGGCTCGCATCATGGGCGTCCATGTCCGGACTATGTGGCGATGGATATCTAAGGAGGTTGTAAAGGTGCGCCGGGAGACTTGCTGGCGCGTGAACGAAGTGAGTACTTATGTCATCGTTCAGTCGCTCAAGGATCTCCATCAACAATTTCAAAAAATGATCCAAGTGGATCAGACTGACGCTACGGCATAGCTCGTAGCGTTTTCTTTTCAAAACCAGAAAACGTGATAAAATATAGCTTTACGGCGCCATCGTCTATCGGTTAGGACACATGCTTCTCAAGCATGGAAGCGGGGTTCGATTCCCCGTGGCGCTGCAAGTTATGGAAAAACCCACAAAAACAAATAGCCACGAAGGAGAACCGAATATGGAAGTTGAACAGAAGTATCTTATTGCTTCTGAAGTTGATACCAAAAAATTAGAAGCAAAGATTACAGAACTTTTCCCAGACGCTCGTCTGATTGGCGCATGGTCAGAAACTTCGTACTACCTTCCAAGAGTCACAAAAGAAAAAGCGCGCGAACTATTGGTGCTAGTTTTGCGGTCTAGAAAAACTGAGAGCGATAATCTACTGTCTGAATTAGATCGAGTTCCAGATGGTACACCTATACAGATGCGCTTTAGACATAGAAAAAATCGAGAGGACAGTAGCTTCCTTTTGACTCTTAAAGCTAGCGATAATCCGTTGCACGACATTGAGCGTATTGAAATTGATACAAGTGATATTAGCGATGCGTACATAGAAGGCTTCGCTGCGAACGGAATAGAACCAGAGTCAATCTGGCATAGCATAAGACGCGAATATGCGGTTGATGAGAACACGAAGATTGA
>MGJZ01000008.1:0-7461 GCA_001794525.1 Candidatus Yanofskybacteria bacterium RIFCSPHIGHO2_02_FULL_50_12
GAGATTCTCCGCGCCAAACTGGTGGAAATTAAACGCATGGAAGAAACAGGCAATATTACCGAAGAGCGTCACAAGCAAGTCGGTACCGGCGACCGCTCCGAAAAGATTCGTACCTATAATTTCCCCCAGGACCGCATTACCGACCATCGCATCAAAAAAAGCTGGGGCAATATCTACAAGATTCTCGAAGGAAACATGGAACCAATCTTCGAAGCCCTCCAGTCTGTTCGAGACTAAACCTCGAACAGACTGTTTGACATTTATCGAAGCAATAAGTACAGTAGCGCCGAGGTGATAGCATGGCGAAGAAAAGATCTTCAAAAAAACCAAGGGTTCTTACCACCGGTTCTCCTCAATTTCTTGACGAGATCACAGCGGGACGGACGGTTCGGGTCAAGGAAAGCGATTGGCTTGCCTACTGGCAGTCTGTCGGCGAAGATCGGGATCGTGAGATCAAGCATCTGAAGGAAGTAATCGCCGGTGCCTCCCGCGACTATAACCAGATGCGACTCCAGCGCGATCAGGTGGAGACGGAACGGAATCAGGTGAAAGAGGATTGTCTCGAGCGTATCAGGCTTATCCGCCAGCGGGAGAAGGTGATCACTGCTCTACTGATGCCCTGGGCGGTGGCACTTGGTCCAGCTCGGCTTCAGTTCTTGCTCCTGGATCTTTTGCATGCCGTTGGTCTCCAGGTCGATGTCCAGACCGAAAACGACATCCAGATACTCATCAGCGACGAACTTCGCGAGTTACTGAAGAAAGACAAGTTTGTGGGAGAGAATCCGAATGATGCGCTCCATTGTCTTCGGCAGTGCAACATCGTTTTCGTCGAACACGCAAAGAAAGCATTCTCGCTCATGAACGATCCGTAACCATTTCCGGCCCCGCAAAGCGGGGCCTTGTTTTTCCGATGAAAATCGTGTAGGATAGAAAGGCCTATGAATTCCATGGATAACCTGCAAATTTCGTACGAAGACATGCTGAAAGCCGGCATGCATTTTGGTCGTAAAAAGACGGTTTTTAATCCTAAAATGGGGCCGTTCGTCTATATGGTTCGGGACGGCATCTGCATCATTGATCTTTTGAAAACCCAGATGCAGCTCAAGAATACGACTGAATTTTTGAAAACTACTATTCAGAAAGGGGGGCTGGTCTTGTTTGTTTCACTTACTAAACAGTCCACCGAAGGCATCAAAAATCTTGCCCAAGCTTTGAATATGCCTTATGTCATCGATCGCTGGATCGGTGGTACGCTGACTAACTTTAAAGTTATTAATACCAGGGTGCGCAAGCTCGAAGAGATGGAAGCGGCCCAGAAATCTGGCGCCTATGAGAAATACACAAAGAAAGAGCGCGTCGAGCTGTCTAAAGAGATGGCCAAGATGTCGTCCCACTTCGAAGGTTTGAAGAAATTAACCCGGATGCCGGATGTGGTCGTGGTTTCGTCGCTTAAAGAAAGCGCTCTGCCTGTTCACGAAGCCAAGAAAATGGGCGTTAAAGTCGTGGCGATCACCAATACTGACGCTGACCCAAATTCAGTGGAATACATTATCCCGGCCAACGACCGTTCCAAGAAGTCTGTGGATCTGATTCTCGAAGCCCTCAAGACTGAACTTCAAAATGTTGGCCCGGTAGCGCCGACAACAACCCAATAAGTTTTAAGTGATGTCAGACATCAGTATCGATCAGATTAAGTCATTGCGCGAACGGACCGGCCTTTCCGTGGCCGAAGTCAAAAAAGCGCTCGCCGAAGCGGGTGGAGATGAAGCGAAAGCGATTGAACTTCTCAAGAGCCGCGGCGGGGACATCGCGATGAAAAAATCAGGCCGCGAACTTAACTCTGGTATCATTGATGCCTATGTCCATGGCACTAAGCAGACCGGCTGCATGCTCGAACTATTATGCGAAACCGATTTCGTGGCCCGCAACGAGGAATTCGTCGCTTTGGCCCACGAAATCGCCATGCACGTCACGGCTATGAAGCCGCGGAATCAGGACGAATTGCTGGCTCAACCGTTCATCAAAGATCCTAATAGAACCGTTAAAGATCTCATTACCGATCATATCGCCAAAATCGGGGAAAATATCCAAGTTGGCCGCTTCGAACTCTTTGAGCTATAATCATGTTTATCATCGTCCCTCTTACGCTTATTATCGGTTCGCTCGCAGGCATCGCGATTATTGTTTATCGCAAGCTGCCATACCTGAAAAAACTGACGCCGGAATCTCATGAGGTGGGCGTAAGCATGATTCACGATTTGTTCCCCGAGCTCGTGGACTGGATCACCCGGTTCGACCTTCAGGAATACAAACAACAGAGTCTCCGCGAGCTGGAAAAAATGTTGCGCAAACTTAGAGTAGCTTCCCTAAAAATCGACAATCTGGCCGACCTGCTGATTAAGCGGATCCGCAAAGTTCATCTATCCAGACATTTGGAGCAGGTTGCCGAGAAGTCAGCTGAATTAGAACCAGTTGAATCCAAAGTAGAGTCCCTGGCCAATCAATGGAAGGCACAAGAGCAGAAACTGATCGTGGATATCGCCCAGAATCCAAAAGATCCGCATCTCTATGAAGTACTCGGGGATCTCTATATGAAAATTAACAACATGGCTGACGCCAAAGAGGCGTATGAAGCGGCCTTGGGGTTAATACCGAATGACGAAGGTTTAGCCCGCAAATATTCGAAACTCCTCCAAACCCCCGTCGCGTAAATCATCTGAAATAAAAGTGCCGACCTAGCTCAACGGTAGAGCAACACTTTTGTAAAGTGAAGGTTCCGAGTTCAAGTCTCGGGGTCGGCTCCAGTTAAATTCTCGTTGTTTTTTCAGCCTGAATATAGTAAAATATTGTATTGTTGGGCAGGTACAGAAGTAGTCAAACTGGGCACGCTGTAAACGTGCTGGCCGTGCGCCTTCGGGGGTGCAAATCCCTCCCTGCCCACACGAATTAAAACAAAACTGCTCATCACGAGCAGTTTTGTTTTAATTCCAATGAGTTTACCTTTAATATCCACAGTAATAGGTAGACTCACCAGAAAGAGGACGCTATAATAATGAGATGGATGCTATTTTTAAATGGGAGCTGGAGAAGTTTTATGTAAAAGAGAGAAAATCATCGACTGAAATCGCTAAAATTTTTGATTGCTCCCAGCACAAGATTGATTATTGGATTCGGAAGCATCGCATTCCAAAGAGAAGCATATCAGAGGCTATTTATCAAAAGCGGAATCGAGATGGAGACCCATTTAAAATAAAAACTATTTCCAATCAAAAAGAAGCAGTATTGCTGGGACTTGGGCTAGGTCTTTATTGGGGAGAAGGGAACAAAAAAAATAAAAATTCAATTCGATTAGGAAATACAGATCCCAGAATCATTCGAAAATTTATTGAATTTTTATTGAACATATTAGGTGTCCATCAACATAAAATACGTCTAGGCTTGCAGATTTTCTCTGATATGTCTAAAAAACAAGCTTTAGAATTCTGGTTGAAAGAATTATCCGAATATGGTATAAATAGAAGTCAATTCTTCAAGGTGATCGTGACTCCAGCCAGATCAATCGGTACCTATCGTGAGAAATCACAATACGGAGTTTTGACGGTTTATTTTTGCAATACGAAGCTTAAAAAGATATTGGATAGTATGTTGCCGTTGTAGCTCAGCTGGTAGAGCAACTCCATGGTAAATTACATTGCCCATTGCATGGGAAACCCTGCAATGAATCCCGAATAACGGTTAAAGGCCCATCTGGGTTCAGACCGTGGCCCGTGCCGGGCCCGAACGACTGACAAGGGGAGCTGAAATGCTCAAGATACAGTCTAATCCTCTCATAATCCGCCAGCTGGCGAAGAAATAGAGGTATCCATGAAGGAGTAGGTCCCCGGTTCAAATCCGGGCAACGGCTCAGTAAATTTAATCGAGAATCACCATATGCCGCAGGACAATTTGTTAAGAATGAAGTGCAGTGTGTGCAAACATGCCAATTACTACACCACCAAGAATAAAAAAAAGGTGGAGCGGAAGTTGGAATACCAAAAATTTTGCAAGACCTGTAAGAAGCGGACGCTGCACAAAGAAGCAAGGATGACCGGATAGTCGGTCATGGGGATGTCGTTCAACGGTAGGACTCTGGTCTCCAAAACCAGGTATCCAGGTTCGAGTCCTGGCGTCCCCGCATAATTAAAACCGTCGCTTGAGGCGACGGTTTTAATTATTCTTCGACAGTGATTTCGAGTTTGCGCGGGAGTTGAGGCGCTGGCTCAGGTTCCAATACCAGAGTCGGTTGAAGAGCTGGTTCTGGGGCTACGGCCACTCGGGCGAGACCTTTACTTTCTTCTATTTGCTTCAATAGCCCTTCCACATCCTCAGTTTTATAGATGCGATAATTGTTAACTGGATTGCGGTAGGCGACCAGTTTGCCTTTAGCATCCCAATTTCGAACCGTGAGGGGACTGACGCCCAGAAGACGGGCGACATCATTAACAGTGAGGAATTTCTTGGGCATAGAGGTTGATAAAACTTTATTATAGTAATTGTATCCTCTTATCGGAAATATGGTCAATGAAAATACTGTTCATAACCGGTCTTTCAAAATCAGAAAATTGTCGTACACTAGGCGTATGGATTTTAATTTTTTGAGCCCAAAGAAGGAAGAAGCACACACCGAGACCGCGGTATATCAGGAGAGCAAAGCCGCAACATTGGCAGTATCTCATTACAACGAGGAGCATAGCAAAGATCGATATGCAATAATTATCAGGTGGACGCTACGGATCGGCGTTTTTTTGATTCCATTGTTGGCGCTTCCTTGGACCACAAGTCTGCTGGAGATTAATAAACAATTGGCACTCGTTGCCGTTGCCGGTATTGGCTTGCTTTCTTGGCTGCTTTCCCTGGTTTCCACCGGCCGCCTGGCTTGGCGAGGAAGCCCTTTCGATAAAGGGGTGCTGGCGATTTTTGGAGCTACCATCATTGCGACGATATTTTCGATGTCGCGGTATAATAGTCTGTTCGGCCTGCCCAATGATGTCGCTTCTGCCCTGCTGACAATTACCGCCTGTTCCATTATTTACTTCTTGATCGTTAACACTTCCGAAAATGAAGGACTTGAGTTAGTTGACGCACTAAAGCTCTCGCTGACGATAGCGTTGGCATATGGGCTTTTGCAAATCGTCGGCGTTTCCTTGCTGAAGGGCCTATGGTCTGCGGCTGCATCTCGGGCATTCAATACAGTCGGATCTATAAATGCATTAGGAGTCGTTGCCGCGGCCAGCTTGCCTTTCTTCATCCGCAAAGAAAATTCCTGGAGATCATATATGAATATTGCTGCCTCTGCCGCGGCTTTAGCGATCTTGGTGATTTTGAACTGGTGGGTGCTGTGGGTCGTTACCATTGCCGACATGGTGGCTTTGATCATGGCTGAAAGCGTTGGCCGCGGCAATCTTTCACTTTCAAAGTTTATCGCGCCGATGACTATTATTGTTATCGGATCGTTTTTGATGGTGATCAACCTCAATGTCGTCGCGGTCAAAAAGAATCTGCCGATCGAGGTCGGCCCGTCATTCAATTTGTCGTTCCAGGTCGCCAAAGGAGCATTGAAAGAGAGTCTGGTTACCGGATACGGCCCGACCGGATTTTCTATGGCATTCGATAAATACGGCGCAAACAGCCTTGCAAATTCGACTCTTTCTAGCACGAAATTCTTTCAGAGCACCTCGGCGTTCGCTACCGCTTTGGTCAACGGCGGGTTAGTGATGCTGCTTGCTTTGGCTGCCCTGGCTTGGGGATTGGCGGAGAGCATCCGTTATTATATTCGCCATGCTCGCGCGATCCGACCGGAGGGTACAGCCGCGTTAGCGGTACTGGCGGCGCTGATTGTGGCTTTCTTTCTCTATCCATTCAATGTATCGCTGACATTTTTGGCCTTCGCGCTGCTCGGGCTCGTTAGCGTAACGCTCTGGAAAGGCACTAAGCGGGTTATTGATATCGAGAACAACGTCGCGCTGTCCCTCTCTTCTTCATTGGGATTCATCGGCGGTTTGATAGTGGTCTTAATCGGCGTTTATTTCAGCGTATCGAATTATATTGCTGATGCGCGATATGCCCAGGCTCTTGTGGCTTCAAGCAGAGAAAGCGCGGCAGAGCATATGGCCGAGGCGATAAATTGGAACGGCCATAGCGATGAATATTATCGCCAGGGTTCTCAACTCACCCTCGGCTTATTATCCGAAGAATTAGCCAAAAAAGCGGACCCGACAGACACGGAGCGGACCACTCGCATTCAAAATTACATGGTTTCCGCCATTAATCTGGCCAGGCGAGCTATCGAACAAGGCCCTCGCGAGATGATGAACTGGGATAATTTAGGCCAAGTATATCAAAGCTTGATCGGCCTGGTTGAGGGGGTGGAAGCGCTAGCGGAAGAATCGTATCTCAAGGCGGCTGAATTGAGGCCTGGCGATCCAGCGTTCCACAACAAAATCGGCAATGTGTATCTTGTTCGCGCCCAGTTGCTCCGCCAGCAGGGAGGAGCAACCCCGAATACCCAGCAGATCGCAGAAGCGCTCGACCGGTCCGAAAAGAGTTTTCAAAAGGCCATCGATATCTCGAATAACTTCGGCCTTGCTATTTATAATCTAGGCATCGTCTATGATGCCCAGGGAAAACTGGCGAACGCGATCCGGCAATTGGAAAAAATCGCGCCGTACAATGCCAATCAGCCCAATCTTAAATTCGAGCTCGGTTTGCTGTACTATCGCAATGGGGATAAAGATAAAGCCTTGGGCATGTTCCAAAACGTGCTGGTATTGCAACCGGAATTCTCTAATGCGCGCTGGTATCTTTCGCTCTTGTATGAGGAGAAGGGCGATATCTCGAACGCCATTGACCAGCTTCGCAAAATCTTAGCGGTCGAAGTCAACAAAGATAACGAGACAGTCCTGACTCGTCTCCACCAGCTTGAACAAGGCAAGCCCACGCAACCCAAAGGAGTTGATCAAAAGCCTCTCTAGAATCCGATTCACCCATCCTGCTCATACAGCCGCCATGATCCTGGCGGCTGGTGCGCTATTGTGGGGGTTCTGGACGCTGTTTGTGCCCACGAGAGTCATGCAGTCTGGAGATCAACCCCTTACGATTCAATCCGGTCAGAGCCTTGTCAGGATCGCTCATAAGCTGGAACAGCAGGATATTGTTCGGAGCAGTGGTCTATTTAGGTTCTATGTTGCTGCCCGCGGCTGGAGCCGAGATCTCCAGGCCGGCGAGTATCTGATTCCGCAAGGCGCGCCGATGTATGAAGTCGCTCGCGCGCTGGCCAAGGGTACCGCCTCAAACGATGTCGAAGTGGTCATCCCTGAAGGCTATAATATTTGGGAAATAGACCGTCGGCTTACCGAAGCCGGATTTGCCACCGGCACTGACTTCGCGCGTGCTTATCATCTGGATGACGGCGTGTTTTTCCCG
>MGJZ01000008.1:7487-8997 GCA_001794525.1 Candidatus Yanofskybacteria bacterium RIFCSPHIGHO2_02_FULL_50_12
GGAAAAAGAAGCGCGCAGCATGCAGGATATGCGCTTGGTATCAGGAGTGATTCAAAATCGTCTCAAAACAGGCATGAACCTTGCCGTTGATGCCACCGTCAGTTACGGCGCCTGCGTGCGGCAGTATACGAAATCCCTCACTCGGAATTGCCAAGTCCAGCTGATCCCGGTCGGTACTGAAGTTAAGATTGATTCGCCATTCAATACCTACACCCGCCCCGGCCTGCCGCCTCGACCTATCGCCAACCCGGGTCTTAATGCCATCCGAGCGGCGATGAATCCTCTGAAAAGCGATTATTTTTACTACCTTTCCACCCGCGACGGCAGCCAAATCATCTATTCGCGTACTGCCGCCGAGCATGCCGCAAACCGCCGGAAGTACCTGGGGTTATGATTGACGAAATTAGGCCTTTTTGATACTATGTTTCGGTAAGCCGTAGACAGGGTGCAAACAATAAGTCGCCCCGAGGTAACAAGCCAGTATTAGCTGGACTCGTTAGGTCGATCTGCGGTAGAAACGCAGTTTTTGTTTTATGAAATCAAAATCAGCAAAGAAGGATGAATTGAAGGCATTGGCCTCCAAGCTGCCGGATTCGAAAATCACCATCTTTACTTCGTTCGCGAGAGCGGGGGAGAAGGGATTGTCAGTCGCGCAGATGACCGAATTGAAGCGCGCTTTGCGTGATGCTCATTCCGAATATGTCGTAACCAAAAAGACTCTCATCGATCGGGCCATCCCTGATAATGGAGTCGATGTGTATGGCATGCAGGGTTCGCTCGGCTTGGTCATCGGCAACGATGAGCCCTATGGGCTTGCAAAGAAGGTTTATGATTTTGCCAAGAAGAATCCAGCCCTCCAATTCTTTGGAGCGCTCTTGGATGGCGGATTCATCACCAAAGAGCAGTTCTTGGAGATGGCCAAAATGCCGTCCCGAGAAATACTGCTTGGTCGGTTGGTTGGTATGCTTACCTATCCGATGCGGGGCTTGGCGGTCGTTTTGAGCGAAATAGAAAAGAAAAAATTATCAAATTAATCATAACTTTCTGCGTTTGAACTGAGTCCGAGGCAAAAGCGAGCATTCGAGCGAGCCATAGTAGAGCTATGGCGAGTGAGAAGCAGAGCTTTTAACGACGGGATCAGTCAAACCCGAAGGGCGCGTACGGCTTAGGCAAAGCCAGCCGCGCGCGCAAAAGTTATATATGGCAATCAATAAAGATGAATTCCTGACACAAGTTGAGTCAATGTCAGTTGCCGAACTCAATGAGCTTGTGAAGGCTCTTGAAGAAAAGTTCGGCGTGTCTGCTGCCGCAATGGCAGTGGCTGGCCCCGCCGCTGGAGGTACCGCGGAAGAGGGCGAAGAAAAGGATAGCTTCACTGTAATCTTGAAGGACGCCGGTTCGGCCAAGATCCAGGTTATTAAGGTCTTGCGCGAATTGACCGGTCTCGGTCTCAAGGAAGCCAAGGATATGACCGACAAGGTTCCCGCCACCGTCAAAGAAGGCGTGAAGA
>MGJZ01000009.1 GCA_001794525.1 Candidatus Yanofskybacteria bacterium RIFCSPHIGHO2_02_FULL_50_12
ATCATCATCGTCGGCCTGATTGGCGTAAACGCGTATGTGTTGGTCGTGAGCACCGGCATCGACAATCGCGGCACGCCGGCGGCGTTTACCGCCGCCCAAGCGTTCATTGTCGAGCCGGCGCGAGTGAATTATCTGCCGATTCTTTCTGGGAGCAGCAGCGTTGATTTGGATGCCAAAGCCGCGGTCGTGTATGACTTTCAGGCTGACCGGAATCTCTTTCAAAAAAACATCAATCAGAAGCTGCCGGTGGCGTCGCTTACTAAAATCATGACCGCAGTGGTGGCTTGGGAACATCTTAATCCGAACGAAGTCGTGACCGTACGGCCGAGCGCGGTCAAAGTCGACCAGGAAAAGCAGGACTTGCATTCTCAAGAGACGATCAGTGTCAGCAATCTCATGCAGCTCATGCTTATCAAATCGTCAAACGACGCGGCGTACGCATTGCGGGATCACGCGAAGATCAGGAATATCGATCTGGTGGCGGCGATGAACGAAAAGGCGGCCGAACTCGGCATGATTAATACTCGCTTTACTGACCCGGCCGGTTTAGACGACGAGGCTTATTCGACCGCCGCCGACATGGTCAAGCTTGTCCGCTACGCCCTGCGCTATTCCGCCATCTGGAATTTCTCGCGCGAACAAACGGCAGTGATCGTGTCGGCGGATGGGGAATTCAGCCGCGAGATCAAGAGTACCAATCAGCTGCTTGGCGTACTAAGCGACATTGTCGGTGGAAAAACAGGCTACACGGACCGGGCGCTTGGGTGTATGATATTGGTAGTCGCGGCGCCGAACGACTCTTCGGACAAAATTATCAGCATCATTCTGGGTTCCCGTGAGCGGTTCACGGATATGAAAAAATTGGTTGATTGGGCTCGGAGCGCGTATCGCTGGGAATAAGGTGATTAATGATCATTGATTAATAATTAACCGAATGGAACCGACTGCAACTTCGATAATATTAGAGCAGACTTTCAACGTTTTTAATGTCGTGCGCTTGTTTGCGATAACTGCCGCGGCCTTTTTTTTAAACCTGATTATCACGCACTTTTGGACGAAAGTGCTATTTACCCGCTTTAAGCCTGGCAAACAGATCGAACGGGAAAACGCGCCGATTTTTAACGCGCTCCACCGGAAAAAAGAGGGTACGCCGACAATGGGCGGCATGCCGATCTGGCTCACGGTCTCCATGATTACTCTGTTTGTCTGGGCCATGGCAACAGTGTATGACGGTATTTGGACCAAGATAAATTACCTGTCGCGGCCGCAGACGTTCCTGCCCCTCGGCTTTTTGATTCTGGCTGGCATGATCGGACTGGCTGACGATATGATCGGCGTACTCAAGCGGGGAGGACTCAAATTGATTAAACGATTATTTTTCTTTAACATCGTCGCGGCTATCGGTGCCTGGTGGTTTTACATTAAACTTGGTATATCGACGATTACAGTACCATTCTTCGGAGATTTTAATATCGGCTGGCTGTATATTCCCTACGTAATGTTTATTCTGATCGCGACTGCTTTTTCGATGAATGAAACCGACGGCTTGGATGGGTTATCGGGCGGCGTATTTCTAACAATCTTTGCTGCGCTTACCGCGGTTGCATTTGATCAAGGGAGAATCGACCTTGCGATATTCTTGTCAGCGATCATGGGCGCGTTGGTCGGATTTTTATGGTTCAATATCTATCCCGCTAAGTTTTTCATGGGCGACACCGGCGTCATGGCGCTCGGGTTTACTGTGGGCGCAGTTGCTCTACTGACTGGTACTGAACTGCTCCTACCACTCATTGCAGTAATTCCGCTCGTTGAGTCGCTATCGGTACTATTGCAGACTGCGTCCAAGAAACTCCGAGGCAAGAAAATATTTCCGTCCACACCGATCCACCATACCTTTGAAGCGATGGGTTGGCCGGAAACCCAAATCACGATGCGTTTTTGGATGATTAACGCCGTCGGCGCCATCATCGGCCTGATCATCTTCCTCATCGACAGCAAAATCCCCCCGCTCGGATAAGTTCTCTGATATAATGCAGTAATGCGGACGAGGCTTATTTGGATCGTTGGTATACTGGCTATTTTTGGATTAGCAATGTTGTCGTCCGCGGGGATCGTGGACGCGCAGAAGAAATTCGCTTCCGCATACTACTATTTCAATCACCAGCTGTTGTTAGGTTTATTGCCCGGCGTTTTTTTGGCTTATGGCCTGTCGAAATTCAAATATAAGCATTTTCGAAAACTGTCGCTCTTGATTCTGTTCGGCGCGTTGGTGTTGATGACTCTCGTATTTGTGCCGCAGTTCGGCTTCGGCGCCAAAGGCGCGGTGCGCTGGTTAAGCATCGGGGGAACTACCTTCCAGCCGGCCGAAATTTTGAAATTAGCGCTGGTAATTTATTTCGCAGCTTGGTTCGGAGGCCGGCATGACCGGCTCAAGAACTGGGCCTATGGCGCGGCACCGTTTTTCATACTGCTTGGCTTCGTAGCTTTACTGCTTGCACTCCAGCCTGACATCGGTACGCTCATTATCACTGGCCTGATCGCTATTGGCATGTATTTCGTCGCCGGCATCGAACTTAAAAAATTCTTTGCGATTATTGGCCTTGGTGTTGTGGCGCTATCGTTGCTGATCTGGGTCGAGCCG
Organism: Candidatus Yanofskybacteria bacterium RIFCSPHIGHO2_02_FULL_50_12; assembly: GCA_001794525.1. GTDB lineage: Bacteria > Patescibacteriota > Minisyncoccia > 2-02-FULL-40-12 > GWA2-44-9 > MGJZ01. The sequence goes on from MGJZ01000009.1 coordinate 2,642, forward strand.
TATCGATTTCAGCGTCTTCAAACATTCCTCAATCCTGGTCAAGACCTTCATGGTGCGTCCTACCAGGTGAATCAGGCGAAAATTGCGATCGGCGCCGGCGGCTTATTTGGAGTTGGATTCGGCCAGAGCACCCAGAAAACCGGATTTTTGCCGGAAGTGGTTGGAGATTCGATTTTTGCCATCGTGGCGGAGGAACTCGGTTTGGTCGGGGCAATGGCACTGATCGGCCTGTTCGTATTTTTATGCCTTACTCTTACCCAAATCGCCAACGCGACCGATGACGCATTCGGCCGGCTATTGGTGAGCGGTATGAATATTTGGATTATGTCTCAGGCCTTTGTAAATATGCTTGCCATCTCTGGCCTCGCCCCGCTGACCGGTATTCCGCTGCCATTCGTCAGCTATGGCGGCACTGCCCTGATCACGCTCCTAGCCGGCCTGGGGATAGTACTTAACGTAGCAAAGAAGTAGAATGCATTTAAGGAGAGGAACATGACTGATGATCGCCCCCTTCCGTCATTAAAGAGGCGGGATACTCCCGAGGATAGAGCATACTGGGATTCCGTTGAAAAAGCGGCCCAGGACTGGGAAAGACAGAAGCCGGATTGGCTTCGGAAACAGGAAAATAAAGATCAGAAGGGTTCTTCAAGCTCGTGCTAGGGCAAATCAAAACGCCCGATGCACGGGCGTTTTGATTTAGGCTCGTTTGGCGATTGCGAGGATCGCGTGGGACTTGAGGCGGGCGGCTTTGTTGGCTTTGATTACCCCTGACTTGGCGGCCTTGTCGAGGGATTGGTAGACCTTTGGCAGCATTTCCTTGGCTTTGTCCAACTGGCCCGCGGCCGCAAATTTCTTGAATTGCTTGACCGCGTTCTTGTAGGCGTTGATCCGATTTAAATTGCGGGCTCGGCGAGTCTTAGACTGTTTGAGGGCTTTTTTGGCTGATTTAGTGATCGGCATATTGTCCCAGTACTATACGCCACTTTTAATTTTTTTGCAAATGTGGTATCTTGCATTTGAGGTGTCGTATGCTCCGAATAGTACTCAGCCGAATCTTGTTCACAGTGATGTTCTACTGGGGGTTGAAGATTTACCTACTCTCTTTTGAACTAAAGAGGGTGGATGTCTCTTCCCAGGTGTACGGGATACCATTCCTGGCGATGAACATCGGTGCCCTCTTGTTGGCAGTCGGTATTAACGGCCTCCTGGTGAACCTCCTGAGAAGTTTCTATCGTGCGCGGGCTCGCTAGCCCGCGTTTTTAATTTTTCGGATCTGTTCCTTGATAGCCATCGCTTGTTCGTAGTCGAATTTGCGCATCGCTTTTTCCATCATCTTCTCAAGCTGTTTGATCGCCTTCTGCTTGGATCCGCCGCCGAAGAATACGATTTCCGTTTCGCCGGAGCCATACCGTTTCTCGGCTGATTTCTTTGAAATTGGCAAATCGAAATCGCCGATCGCTTTTATAATCGTGGTTGGGGTGATGTTATTGGCGACATTGTAGGCCTCTTGGGTTTTCCGGCGCCGGACAGTTTCCTTGATGGCAAAATCCATCGACTTGGTGATCTTGTCGGCGTACAAAAGCACGTGGCCGTCCTTGTGCCGAGCGGCCCGGCCCATCGTCTGTATTAGCGTCGTGTTGTTGCGCAGGAAGCCTTCCTTGTCCGCGTCGAGGATGGCAATGAGTGATACTTCGGGCAAGTCCAAACCCTCCCGGAGCAAGTTCACGCCCACGATGACATCGTGGTGGCCAAGCCGCAAGTCTTTTAAAATCTTCAACCGATCCAGGGTTTTAATTTCCGAATGCAAGTAGTTTACTTTGATGCCCTGGCCAGCCAGGTGCTCCGACAGGTCTTCGGCCATGCGCTTAGTCAGCGTGGTCACTAAGACTCGCTCGTTCTTTTCGATTCGCTCCTTGATCTTGCCGATTAGGTGGGGAATCTGTCCGGCCGAAGGATTAATCTCGATCGTAGGGTCTAAGAGTCCCGTCGGCCGGACGAGCTGTTCGACAATGTTCGGGTCACCGGCCTTTTCGAGTTCATGTTTGCTGGGCGTGGCCGAAACGTAAATTGACTTTTGGACGCGCTTTTCGAATTCAGGGAATTTCAATGGCCGATTATCGATCGCCGAAGGCAGGCGGAAGCCGTATTCGACGAGCGTGGTTTTGCGCGAATGGTCTCCGTTAAACATACTTCGCAGTTGCGGGATGGTGATGTGCGATTCATCGATAATCGTCAGGTACTCGCCCTTGGCCAAAAAGAAGTCGAGCAGCGAGTGGGGCGGTTCGCCGGCTTTGCGGAAGTCCAGATGTCGGGAATAATTTTCGATGCCGTGGCAATAGCCGGTCTGGCGCATCATCTCCAAATCGTTAAGGGTTTTTGCCTGAAGCCGCGAGGCCTCTTGGACTTTGCCGATCTTTTTTAAATACTTCAGGTGCTGCTGAAGCTCGCTCTTGATATTCTCGATGGCTAAGCCGATTTTATTGTCAGTGGTGATCCAGTATTTCGCCGGGAAAATCAAAGTCTGGAGGATCTTCTGGTAATCCAAGTCCCGCATTTCGAGCTCTTCCGGATCGGTTAGAGTAGCGCGATAGATTTTTGCGATCGTGTCCGCCTCGGCTCGGCCAAGTCGAGACGGGTCGTTTTTGAATACGACCTTGAACACTTCCTGGCTGGTTGGGGACACAATCTCGATCTCATTGGGTGTTTTGCGGAACGCACCGCGCTTGAGTTCAATGTCTTGCGTGTATTGGAGGCGGATCAAACTGCGCACGAGTTCATTCGGCGTGATTTTTTTGCCCTCGAATATTTCCAGTCCCAGATTTTTGTAATCTTCCGGATCGCCGAGGTTGTAGATGCAGGAGACCGACGCGACGACGATGACGTCGTCGCGGCTGATCAAAGCCTGGGTAGCCGCGTGGCGCAGCCGGTCGATTTCCTCGTTGATCTTCGAATCCTTCTCTATATAGGTGTCGGTGTGGGGGATATATGCCTCCGGCTGGTAGTAGTCATAGTAGGAAACAAAATAATGCACCGCATTCTTAGGAAAGAACTCCTTGAATTCTTTATACAGCTGGGCGGCCAGTGTTTTATTGTGCGAAATGACCAGCGTCGGCCGCTGATATTGCTCGATCACCTTAGCCATGGTGAAAGTCTTACCGGAACCGGTCACGCCCAAGAGTACTTGGTGCTTTTTGCCCTTCTTAAGTCCTTTGGCCAGCTTTTCAATTGCCTGCGGCTGGTCGCCAGTTGGATTAAATTTTGAGGATAATTTGAACACTAGATTAAATATGATACCCTTACGCTATGATTAGTTTTCTGCAAGGAACCATAGAGTACCGAGGCGATAAATACGCGATTTTGAACACGGGCGCCATAGGCTATAAGGTGATAATGGTCCCTAAATTGCTGAATAGTTTATCAAAAATCAAGGATCCGGTCAAGCTGTACATCCACTCACAGATGAACATGCGTGAAGGCACATTCGACCTCTACGGCTTTGATAAAAAAGAGGATCTGGATTTATTCCATTTGCTGACCACGGTGTCTGGAATCGGCCCGAAAGGGGCCCAAAACATCCTATCCGTGGTGGAGCCGACGCACTTGAAAGCAGCGGTGGTTAATGAAGATTCCGATTACCTACGCAAAGTGTCCGGTTTGGGCGCGAAAACGGCTCAACGGCTCATTCTTGAGTTAAAAAACAAAGTCGACCATATCGAAACACCTGGCAGCGCGTTAGATCTCGGCCAGGAAGGCCAGGCAACCGAGGCGCTCCTTTCGCTCGGCTATTCGCCGAGCGAAATTAAGGAGGCTCTCAAAGAGGCCAAAGGCCCTACTCTCCAAGATCGCGTCCGCGAAGCACTGAAACTCCTCGGCCGCAAATAATACTAAAACGAGGCCCACAACTTGTGGGCCTCGTTTTTTACTCGAAATAGTGCTATTTTCTAACAATGAAGTCATTTCTCCAGACACATGAATGGGCGGAATTCCAAAAATCAGTCGGACGTAAGGTCTGGCGATTTGATGATGGCAAGATTGTGGCCACGGTCATACGACACGACCTGCCCCTGAAAAAAAATTACCTCTACATTCCGCACGGGCCGGAAATAGATTTCAATGCCATTGCCGGCACGATCGGCAACGAAGTTGCCCAATTCGTAGCATATTTGAAAAATCTGGCTCGAGAGGAAAAATCAATGTTCGTAAAAATTGAACCTCTCGATGATAAGGTGCCCGAAGCGATGGTCCGTGCCGGTTTTAAAAAATCATCAAAGGAAATCCAGCCGCACAAAACCGTGGTGCTTGATTTGGAAAAATCAGAGGAAGAATTGCTGTCCGGGATGCATCACAAGTGCCGCTACAACATTAAAGTAGCTGAGAGGCATGGATTAAAATTTGTCGACCGGCAGGACATGGATGCGTTTTGGAAAATGCTCAAACATACTGCCAAAGCCGATCAATTCTCCACCCACGAGCGAAGCTACTATGACAAGCTCCTGCAGAATCCTTCATTGCGAACCAAGTTGTTTTTTATCGAGAAA
>MGJZ01000010.1 GCA_001794525.1 Candidatus Yanofskybacteria bacterium RIFCSPHIGHO2_02_FULL_50_12
GAGACTCATCCTGAAGGAAGATCAAAATCTGGCTAAACACCCTTTAATCAAACAGCAACTCCTCCGATTTCAATCCCTCACCCATTTTGAATAAAGCTTTATTAAACCGCTTTTCTGAACACTTCGAGGGCGGAGCGCAAGCGTGCTTTTGGTGTTACCCAGAAGCCCATATACCGACCGAGCATCAGCCGCGTTTGGGCGTCCAAAGCCGGAATGGCGCCGAAGAAGATGAAATTGATCGGGAATAACACCCATTGTAGGGTCATCCATATCCATTTAAATCGGCCGTACTGAGGCGGGCGCGGCGGCAAGAGATTAATACTCAAAATAGCCGAGGTAATTAAACCTATCATCGAGATATTCATGATAGTGGCGGTGATCCGCGGCAACTGGAACGAAAGCACCGTTTCGGTGAAGGCCGGCCCGCCGACCACGATCGGCAGCCAGCCGAGCATGAAAATGATGAGGGCGTTGGTCGGGCTGGACCAAGTCCGCTCGGTTTGGACAAAGGACAGATGCAATTTTTGCGAGAGCGGCATCTGCTTGTTTTTCAAAAATCCGAACATGAAATACGGATTATTCTCCGCGCCATAGTGCCAGCGGCGGATCTGTTTGTACTGGTTTTTAAGCGTCTGCCAGAAGGTCGGCGCCACATTGGCGTCCATGTAGACGGGATAATACATCGGTATGGTTTGCCAGTCGCCGTCATAGCGCAAAAGACATTGCCAGAAAATGCGCGAATCCTCGCTCACGACATTGCGCTGCCAAAAACCGATGTCGATTAAGGCTTTTAGCCCGATTGACTGCGACGAAAATGTCACTAGTTGTTCCTTGCGGGCCTGTTGGATCATCTGCCAAAAAGTGGTTGAGAACGCGAACACCCGGGCGAACGCCGGCGCTTCCCAAATGTTATTCGTAAATAACGGAATTGGCTGATACGAGGAATTGAGGGGCCGCACGGCGGTCATGTAGTGCCACGCCAGGCAGGCGAAGAATTGAGGCGGCACAATGGTATCGATATCGAATACTGATACGATCACCTGCTCATGCGGGATGGATAACGGATCAATGATCTCTTTTTTCACCCGCAGCCCGGCCCAGGCTTCGTTCGAGCCTTTGCCTGGCAAATCCCCTTCGATACCAATCGGGTGAGTGGTAACCAAAAACTTAAAGAATGCATCGCCATACTCGGCCTGGGCCTGGCAGGCCAGTTCCGCGACATGGTCGCCGGCCCGTTCTTCCGTGGCCAGGACCACGATAAACTTATCCTTTTCATAATGGGCATTGGAAATGGCTTGAAGGCATTCTTTGACGATTTCGTACGGCTCCCGGTATACCGGCAAAATGACGAGATGATAAAGATCGTTCCACTGTACGCCGGGCAGCATCGGATTAAGTCCCGTTGCTTGTAAACGCTCCGGCCAATTTATCTTAAGATGCTGGCGCATGCGGCGGAACGACGATCGGACCAGAAGAGAGAGATAAATCGTCTTAATGAGCCAATAGATATCAAAGACAATGATGAAAATAGCAGCCGCGGCCGGGGCGAGAAAGGAAACATAGACCACTAAGGCCAGAGTGATCCAAGCCAAAAAACCTGGAATGATTTCCAGGAATCGGTAGAGTCGCCGGTCACCGCCCGCCAAATCGCGGGCGGTGCCTACGTGGAGATACTCAAGCATGAGCCGTATTAAACCACAAAAACCAATCCTTGACTAGGATTGTAGCGCCATCGCGAACAACTGGTCTTGAAGGTCGGCGGTTCCGTTTTTGGTCGTCAGTTCAAGCTCGAGCAGCCTACCATAGGTGGTTTTTAACTCGTCGAGACTAAAAACCGAGACGGAACTCTGCATCTTGCGAATTACAAATGGATGGAGGCCAGTTTTTTTGGCTACGACAGCCCGATCCGTGGTACGAGCCAGAGAATCTTTGACTACGAGCATATTTCGAAACTGATACGCGATCATAGAAAGAATGTAGTAAGGATCTCTCCCCCGCGCCAACTCTTGATAAAGCAGCGCATATGCTTTTTCTGCTTCTCGCCGGCCTAAGGCGTCGATAAATTCAAAGATATTAGGCTCGACATCGGTGCGGACCAACTCCTCCACCGCCGTCGCCGTAATGAGTGATGGCCCGCCGTTCGGCCTCGTCGAGGCTACGCAAAAGTTCGCGAGCTTATCCAGATTATTGATCATATTCCAGCCCTCGGTGCCGGCGAGGGTTAAAAATCGAGACAATCCTCCAGCGGTGAATGGTGTGCCCCGCGCGACCGCTTCCCGCTTCAACCACGCAGCAAGCTTCGCCCCTTCCAAGAGCTCGAAATGACGCACGAGATGGGTAGGATTAATCAGATGAGAAAACAACGCATTCGCTTTGACTGGTTTCGGGTCTGAATGGGTAGCTAGGATCACGCACTCTTTGTCATCCGGCTTATGATAGCGCTCCAGCAGGCCGAGCACAGCGGCATGATCGGCATCGAGAATATTATTGAACACGACCAGACGGACTTCTTTGAAAAAGGAGAGGCTCTTAAGAGCATGCTCCAAGGAGTCTATGGCGCCGCGGTCGGCGCCATAGATCATGCTGATATTCAAACCGCTCGGATGCTTGGCTCGATATCGAGCAATGAGGTCATCCCGAGCCTGCTTGAGTCTATATCCGTCGATGCCATGAAGAAAAATGATCATATCTTAATTTCAATCCATATTGGGCCTGGTGTAAATCTTATCTCCTTGCCGTTTGAGTCGTAAAACTTCAGCGGACTGTCTAAACGCTTGGGATCTTTTTTCCAAGTGCCGCCGGTTAAAGTGCCCTGCTGATAGATATCGGCCGTCCCCTGACCGATCGTATTTACCACAATATATTGGTCGCCCTCGATAAGAACATGCGAAGAGGTGTGCATCACCGCTACGACAGAGGCCTGTATCTGCTTGCCGGTCAGCTTGTCTATTTCCGGCGCAAGCCCGCGGCTGCGCAAATAAGCTTTCTTTGAGGCATCGTAGGCCCAAGCTACTTTGTTCCGTCCTTGATAGCCCTGATAATCCAGGGTGATGGTATTGGCAACATTGGCCAAATTGACGGTGATGGAGTCATTCAGGCGCGCATAACCGCCAAAGTCTTTCGTTATGCTGTATCCAAGTTCTCTGGCTTTATCCGTAATCAAATCGAGTGTTGAAAACCCGTTATGGGGTTTGGGCACGCCGGCTTTGCGATAAAAAGTCGTGCCCTCGTACTTCATAGCGTCGATATTATCCAAAATACCGTTATCGAGTTTCTTCAGGGCGCCATGTTCTCCGCCCCAATGGGCATATAAGGCGTTGAATCCGGCGGCCAATGGGATGAAATCCTCCCGAGCCGAGCGGATTGAGCCGATCTCGCTGGGCGTCTGGCATTGAAAGATTGCCATCATCCGGGTAATACCGTTAGGCGTAACCGGCATTTCAATCACCAGATCGGCCGAACCAATACCCGACAAAGGCCGAGTTTCCGGATCCGACGGCATCATCACGGCAACCGGCCGTCGCGCAGCGTCCTTGCAGGGCAGGCCGGCGATCGAGCTTAAGGTTTTCTTATCTTCAGAATTCTGGTTAGCAATACCGATGCTAACTCCACGCGCCCAAGTCATAATCGCTCCCCGATTAAAAAGAATTATTCCAATAGCCACAAAAACTACAATACCGATTAAAAAAAGTCTCCTTCGAGTCATATAGTTGATTCTACCATATCTACTTCCTGATCTGATGGATCGGGCAGAAATGGGCCGAGCGGGCGCCGATTACCAACCGTTCCATTACTCCGCCGTCTTTTTTTAGGCATGCCCGGCCCGTGCGCTGATACGCCTTCTGATGATTCTGAAACTCGCCCTTCTCACCGCTTGGCACCCGATAGTCATCCATGCTCGATCCTTTATATCTAATCGCCTTAGCAAGGACCGTCCTTGTAAACTTGTAGATTTTTTTGATGTCCTTATCCTCGAGATTTTCCACGCGCGAAAGCGGATGTAAACCTGATTCCCATAGAATTTCGTCCGCATAGATATTGCCGATCCCGACAATAAAAAAAGGGTCCATGAGCACTGGCTTGATTCGACCTTTCTTTTTCCTGAATAAATCCCTGAATTCTTTGTACAAAATATCGAGCGGCTCCGGTCCAAGCTTAGAGACTGCTTTTATTTCATTGATATTCTTGTCATCAACCAGCAGAACACGCCCGAAACGCCGTAAATCAGAAAGGGCCAGGTGATAACCATTACTCAAAGTGAAAACAATCCTAAGATATTTGTTCTTGGGATCATCGCGAATCGGCCCTTTCGCTATGCTTTGCCAAACACCCTTGATGAGTTTCAGCTTCCCATACAATAAATGGCCTGAGATTTTCTGGTGGATGAATAGACTTTTGGGCCCTTCGATATCGACAACGATAAATTTGGCTCGGCGCCACACTTTGAGAATTTTGTGGCCCTTTATCTCCTTTTTGAATTTAGCCAAACCGCCCGCTTGCTGGAGTGGCTTGTCTCTGTCGCTCCAAACATCCAAAAACCGAAGTCCCATTAACTTCTTTATCAACTCTCGCACGGTTGTTTCTACCTCTGGTAACTCCGGCATGATTATTCAAACATTTTAAAACCCATTGCTTCCGCCTTATGGGTCTTATTACGTGGCTGAACTTGGTCATGAAATATAGAAAACTTTACATCACCATTACTCACGACTATCCACCTAGAAACTCCGCCAGAGCCTAAAATTGTATATGCCACAGAGTCTTCTGTTTGCTCTGATTGGGGAAGTCGCTTCAACGCCTCTAGGGCACCAAAAATAGTTCCGCCTATGTCTCCTTTCTCCAAAGCTCTTTTATTACTATTGGCCCAAGCTTCGCCCTCCACTTGCGTTATGGCGTTTAAAGTACTCTCAAAATTATTCAGCAGATTATACTTATATCTCTCTTTTTGTTCGAACTGTGGTTTTTCCATGTTAGATTGCTTCCATAATGGACCAGTTGTCTCAACCTCTAGTAATTCCGGTGTAGTTTTGGTTTAATGTATCTACATCGAAGCAGCTGGCTATTGGGACAGAGCGGTGGGTAGGCGCGAGAGCGTCGTGGAGATAGCATCTGCTTCGATGCTTTTTCTTTTTATAAATCATTAATTGCTTCCTTTAAATCTTTCGATTCTGTAATGGGTCTACCGATGATAATGAGATCGGCGCCGGCCTTGATAGCTTCTTTTGGCGTGGCAGTACGACGCTGATCGTCTCCAGTCTTATACCATACCGGCCGGATTCCGGGAACTATCTTCAATAATTTAATGCGCGATAAGTAGGGCAGCTCCTGCGCCGAACATACGACTCCGTCCAAGCCGGCGCTTTGGGCCTCTTTCGCTAACTTTAATACCGATTTCTTTTGGTTTCCGGGCTGTGAGGTGAGCACTGTCACACCGACAATCTTACTTTTACCGGCCGCCTCTTTTGCAACACGCATCATGGCTACTCCCCCGCTTGCATGGACGGTAATAATATCTGCGCCAAGCTTGGAAAGCCTTTGAACACTATTCTTTACTGTATTAGGAATGTCATAGAGTTTAGCATCAGCAAAAACCTTACCGTATCTCTTCAACTCTTTGACAATCTTGGGATCCTCAAACAGCAAATCATTTATTTTAAACCCCCACACCGTTTTCTTTAGTTTCCTAGCAATACTTAAAGCGTTTTTCTTACTAATCCCATCCAGCGCCACAATTATCTGATTCCTAACCATCGATTTCTTCCATCTCAGACCAGTTGTCGCCGAATTTCGCGTCGACCACGATCGGGACGTTGAATGCATGGACGCTTTCCATAATCTGGCGGATTCCCTTGGTCGCTTCGGGCACGATATCTTCTTTCATCTCAAACAGCAATTCGTCATGAACCTGTAGGAGCATGCGGACCTTGTCGCCGTATTTTTCATCCAGTTTCTTTTGCACCGCAATCATCGCCAGTTTCAGAAGATCAGCTTCCGTGCCTTGGATCGGATGATTGATAGCCATGCGTTCGGCAGAAGCAATGAGCTGGGGCATCCCAGAATTGATTTCGGGCAGCCGGCGCCGTCGGCCGAAGATTGTTGAGACAAACCCATCACGGTGTGCTTCTTTTTTGGTTTGTTCCATATATTTGGCCACGCCTGAAAATTCAGCCATGTAGTTATCGATGAATTGGCGGGCAGTTTCGCGATTCACACCGGCCGCGCGCTGGAACCCCAGGGTACCCATGCCATAGATCAGACCGAAGTTAAGCACTTTGGCTTGGCGGCGCATCTGGGTCGTTACCTGTTTGGGTTCCACGCGGAAAATCTCCGCCGCGGTACGAGTATGGATGTCCTCCCCCCGCTTGAAGGCATCGATCATCGTCTGGTCACCGGAAATATGGGCCGCGATTCGCAGCTCAAGCTGGGAATAGTCAAAGGAAACCAACTTGTACCCCGATTCGGCCACAAATGCTTTGCGAAATTCTCGCCCGACCTCAGTTCGAATGGGAATATTTTGGAGATTAGGATCTTCGCTTGATAACCGGCCGGTGGTCGCACCTGCCTGATTGTAAGAGGTATGCACCCGTCCGTCCGGTCCGATGAGTTCAGGAAACGGTTCGATATATGTGGTCTTCAGCTTTTGGA
>MGJZ01000011.1:0-409 GCA_001794525.1 Candidatus Yanofskybacteria bacterium RIFCSPHIGHO2_02_FULL_50_12
ACTGAGGAAATCTGCTGCGGAGTGTACTTGCCAAATTCGTCGACCAGGTAGCTGAAGGCGACTTTGCGAGCCAGACTCCCCGGCTTCAGGCCTTTCAGTTTGCGTTGGATCTTCTTGGTATCCTTCGGTGAGACGGGATTTAAACTCCCGCGCCGCATCTTTTGATAGCCCGCCTTCAGATCTCGGCCCAGAGCCAATTGATCCTGCGCAGCGTCCGCGCAGATCTCGATGAAGTGAGCGCGCTGAGCATGACTCGCCGTTTTGAGAAAGTTCCCGGCAATGTCCATGACCCGGGCTTCAGGCAGAAGCAGAAGCTTTTGCCGAAGCGGCAGCTCCATCAGTCCGTCCCGCAACTGGACTTCGAGTTCTTCGATTAATCCCTTCGTCTTGGCCATCTAAACTTAATCCT
>MGJZ01000011.1:519-7021 GCA_001794525.1 Candidatus Yanofskybacteria bacterium RIFCSPHIGHO2_02_FULL_50_12
GATGCCGCAGCAGTATTTACGAAAATGGCGATCACTGCCACCGATAAAAATTTAGCGAATTCGAATCCAGCCAACCCCGTCCGAGAATTAAAGGCCCAAAATTTATTCCAAAAATAGCTCGGGATTACAGCCGCGAGGAATGCCAAGGCTTTAACTGGAGCATAGGCTAAACCGGTACTTGCGCCGGTAAGCACGATGAGCATATTTAGCACACCGAAATCGACAGCCGCGTTGGTAAATCCGATCGCCGCGAACTTTCCAAATTGAATGAAGAATGCAAACCAGCGGCCAAGAAAATATCCGAGTAATACGCCTAGAATCCATGCGATGGGAACAAGGACTATGAGCACTGACCAAGAAATACTTTGAAATTCCGGTACTTTTAAGAATTCCAAAATCTTCCAGCCAATAAAACCGGTGATAAGTCCTGTCGCGATCGAAAACAATAAGTCTCTTTTTGTAAATCTGGTCATTTAGTTGTATTTATTTTGGATTTCCGATTCGACTTCAGCGCGCGGCCGGCCGAATTTTTGATAGCAGTATTCCTTGATACGCGCGGCCCACTCCTTATCGCCTTGGCCGAACACTCGCTCCGTTTCCAGTTTGACGTTGAAGGGTCGGGCGGTCTGGCCTTCGATTAACAGATTAACATGAGCATTGAGATTGTCGATGTTCATGAGGTCCTGCGGCGTGAACACCGGCTCGAATTTATTTTTCATAAACTCGGCGTCATCCGGGCCGATCCTGAAAGCCATGATCGAGCCGACATTGCCAAAGACCGCGTCGCGGATTTTATCGGTAAGCTGTTTGATGAATTGGTGGGCAATGATGAGATCCAGGCGGTATTTGCGAGCTTCGGACAAGATCGTGGCGATGCTATCGGTGGTGAAATTTTGGAACTCATCGATGTAGAGATAGAAGTCTTTGCGGGCGTCATCGGCAATGTCCACCCGCGAAAGGGCGGCCATAAGCAATTTGCCAACGATGATCATGCCCAGAAGATTCGCATTGATGTCCCCAATGCGGCCTTTGGACAAATTGACGACCAGAATTTTCTGATTATCCATCAGCTCGCGGAAGTTAAACGCGCTCTGCTTCTGGTTGATGATCGGGCGGAGGAATTCGTTAAATACGAAGGCGGTCACCTTGGACGAAATATACGGGGCCATATTGGCCAGGGCGGCTTCGCCGCCCGCCTTTTCTGCTTCCTTCTGCCAGAATTCTTTCACCAGCGGATTAGTCTCGCGAGATAGCTTGTCCTTGCGATAAGCATCATCCACGAGCACGCGGGAAATATCAGCCAGGGTGGGAATCTCGTGCGCGTAATCGTCGAGTAGCAGCAGGGCCGCATTTTTGAAATACCGCTCGAACATCGGGCCGCCGGTCTGCTTTAAATCATATAGACGTTCGAAAATTCCAAACAACTCATCGATCACCATGGTCTTTTGTTCCGGATGGCTTGGATCGATTTCCATCATGTTCAAGCCCATCGGCCGATCGATATGGCCAGGATCGAAATAGATGACATCTTCGACGCGTTTTTCTGGGATAACCGAGAGCACGAAATCGGCTAAGTCACCATGCGGATCAATGATGCACGCGCCGCGGCCATTCTCGATGTCCTGGCGAATGAGCGTTTCTAAAGTCACTGACTTACCTGTACCGGTTTGGCCGATGATATACAAATGCCGGCGGCGGTCAGCATCGGCCAGGCGGACTTCGGTTTCCTGACTGCGGAATACATTTCGGCCAAGAACCACGCCCTCCCGGGGCAGATTCGCCGGCGGTTCAGCCGAAACGGATTTGACGAATTTCACGCCCGCCGCTGCGGTTCCAGGCAGCGGGAAATGAAACAGACTGGCGACTTCTTCAGTCGAAAGCACGCTCGCGCGCGCAGCGTCGAACATTCGAAAAGTAAAGTTAAACAAAAGCTTCTTGAGCGCAGAACCGGTGTGCTGGCTCACCTCGAAACTATTCATCGTTGTGCTTGAAAATTGAAGAAAGGAACCGGTGAGGTCGTTGAGCATCTGCTTGGCCCTCGGCTCACCCGCGGCCGATACCACCATGCGGATATTGGCGTCGAATAGCGGTTTGGATGCCTTAGCCTGAATGGCCCGCATAATGTCCTCCTCAAACACGGTAGCTCCTCTTGGCTGATCCGGCTTATTGGGATCCGGTTTCGGCGGCCGCTTGGCTCGCGCCAGCGCCTCATTGAGCGGATGGCCGGTCTGCAATTCGCGCAATACTTTTTCGGCCAGGCTGCGAACATCATCGCGATGCGACGGCCGGATGAGAATCTGGATCGCCGCACCCTCGCCTACTTCATTGATTTTTGAAAGGCTTGTTAGGAGTTCGCCCAAAGCGTCGCTCGGCAGTGATTGGTAAGTCTTAATCGGCAAGAGCGGGTCGGCCTTCAAGGTGAGCACCGCGCCGGCGGCGGAATTATTTTGGTGGAAAATTGAATAATCCTGGACGATGTTCACTTCCGCCGTCGGGAAAAGGCCATGGACTTGTTTCTCGAACGCGTCTTTGAATCCATTCGGCACCGCGATATAGAAATGAATAGTCGTGGCGCCGTTCGGCACCGCCATTTCCAGAGCCAGATACGGCTCGCCGTAGATGAATTTGTTCCAGCCTTTGGCATGCAGGCCGGTGAACGAGGCGAGCAGTTGCTCCATCACCGCGATCAGTTCCTTTTCCGGCTTTTGCCCCGAACTTGCCGAAGGATTGCCCGAATCCCGAGGCACGGCGACCGAAAACAGAGTCATGTTGAGCGCACGCGCGATAGACCCGCGCGTGCGCATTGAGTTAAACAATACAAGCGCCGCTACAAAGAGCAGCACTAGAACCGCGAAATATCCGATGATCAGAAACACTGATTATAAATTATCGAGTTTCTTTTGGGCCACTAGCTGTTCGTGCAGTTCTCCGGTGAGGGTGGCATGGAATGCGTCAAGGAGCGCGGGATCATTCGCGGCTTGCGCCGCTTTAATACCGGCGCTAAGTCCGGAGCTGAACACTAAATTTACCCATTCTTGAACTTGTTTTTCTTCTTCAGGAGAAAGGGCGGCACTGTCAGTGGGCGCGGCATGCGAAGAGGCTTGAAATGACGGAGCGTGCTGCTGGATGGATTCCTCGACGACCTGCGACATGGTTTCTTTTTCGGGAACTTGTTCCTGCTCTCCGATCTTTTGAGAAAGTTCCTGCCTGCGGCGCTGGTATTCTTGCTCGAGCTGCTGTAATTGTTGCTCCGGAGTTTCCATGGATTAAGTATACCAAAAATTAAGATTTCAGGCGCAAAGATATGCACACGCAAACACCGATAATTTTGCTACAATACCAGCATGAGACACAACTCGAAGCGGGAAGTCGCGATCGTCCTGCTAATTTTGGCGGTGGCCGCTTTTTTTCGCTTCTACCATCTTGATCGAACGCCGCCAGGACTTTACCCCGACGAAGCGATGAATGGGTCTAACGCGCTCATCGCCAACGAAACCGGAGACTACGACGTATTCTATCCGGAAAACAACGGCCGCGAGGGCTTATTCATCAATCTCCAGGCGATGTCGGTGAAATGGTTCGGCGCACAGTCGTGGGCGTTGCGCGGCGTTTCCGCTCTGATCGGCGTGCTTACCGTTTTAGGTCTTTATCTATTGACGCGCGAGCTTTTCGACCGGCATATCGCCGCGCTCTCGAGCTTTTTGATGGCCATTTCGTTCTGGCACGTGAATTTCTCGCGCATCGGGTTCCGGGCCATTATGCTGCCGTTTATCCTGGTATTCATGTTCTATTTCTTTTGGCGTGGCTTGAAAGAATCTTCGTTTCCGAATTTTCTTTGGGCCGGCGTATTTGCCGGGTTAGGATTTCATACCTATACTTCGTATCGGATCGCGCCGCTCATCGTCCTGGCGGTGCTGTTTAATTATTGGCTATTTTTGAAAAAAGATTATGCTTATGCCGCGTACGCGCACGCGCGGAATCGGCTGATCGGCGGCATAGCACTGATGGCAATCGCCGCGTTTTTAGTCGTCTTGCCGCTCGGTTTGTATTACCTTTCTCATCCTGAATTCGCCGGCGCTCGCGGCGGCATCTCGGTGTTCGCCCAGTCTGAACCCTGGCGGGCCATGGCCGCGAGCTTCAGCCAGACCTTGGGCATGTTTACTTTTAACGGCGATTGCAACTGGCGCCATAATCTTGCCTGTTCGACAACCCTGGCCTGGCCGATCGCCGGCTTATTCGCAATTGGTTTTATTAAAGAACTCTGGCACTGGCTGTCCCGAAAACACGGCCACTTCTCCCCGACTCACACTCTTTTGTTCGCGTGGTTTTTAATCATGCTCCTGCCGGGTATGCTTTCGATCGAGGCGCCGCATGCGTTGCGAACCGTGGGTGCGATACCGGTGGTGATGATCTTCGCCGGTCTGGGTTTATGGTGGATCTTCAAACTGCTCGGCGCGTGGTATGACCACCAGTATTCCGGCGCGGTATCTCACGTAGGCCGCGCTCCCATCCCCGCTGTCTGGGTGCTCGTGATACTCCTGGGCGCAATGGCGATATTTGAATACAACCGCTATTTCAATATCTGGGGCGGCAGTCCGCACACCGCCGGCGCGTTCACCCAGGAATACGTCCATATCGCCGATCAGATCAATGCCCTGCCTCAATCAGTGAAAAAATATGTCATCGTCCGCGCCGGCGGTGTTGAAGTATACGGCGTACCGATGCCGGCCCAGACGGTGATGTTCCTGACTCAAAGCGCCAGCCAGGAAGCACAGCGCGAAAAAAATATTTTCTACCTCACCCCCGGCGAAGCCCGTCAGCGCCAATTCGAACGGAACGCCCGAATATTTGAAATCAAATGACGCGCCATTCATCCACCGCAATCGGTATTATCGCCGCCGTTGTGATCATCGCGGTGTCTAGCGTATGGAACGACGCGCCGATCGTGGATGAAGTACCGCATATCGGCGCCGGCTATACGTATGTCAAAAAGGGCTCCCTGTTGTTCAACCCAGAACATCCGCCGTTGCCGAAGGACTTGGCGGGATTGCCTCTCCTGACCCTCGACATCGATCAGACTATTTACAATCGAACCTATGAAGGAAATTGGGGCTCGGATGTGAATGGCCAGTGGAATTTTGGCCGGACGCTTATTTTCCATTCCGGCGTTGATGCGACGGCCATGGTCCACCGAGCGAAGCTGCCGATGCTCTTCTTTTTCATCACCTCCGCTTGGCTCGTGTTCCATTGGGCGCGGAAGCGCTACAGCCCATCCGCTGGTCTTCTTGCCCTCTTTCTTTTTGCCTTCTCGCCTACCGTCATCGCCCATAGCCGTTTAGTTACCACAGATATACCGGCCTTGTGGGGCGTATTGGTCGCCACTTATTTTTTCGTCCGGTGGCTGAAAGACCCAGGCGACGGATGGCGGAGTAGAAACTTCTGGCTCGCCGCACTTGCATTCGGCTTTGCTCAATTGGCCAAATTCTCCCTATTCCTTCTCTGGCCGTACTTGCTTCTCGTTGCCGTAATCTGGGGTTTTATCAACGGCCATGTATTTAAAACGGCCTGGCGAGGACTCCTAACTATGATCGTCGGATTCATCGTGGTTATCGGACCGGTCTATCAACTGCATTTAATTAACTACGAAGGATTCCAGCAAAAATCTGATGCCGTGATAATTTTGAAAGATTCGCCATATCGGCAAGCGTCTGATTTGGTGATTTGGGCTTCTGACAAACCGGTACTGCGCCCGTACGCCGCATATGCGATGGGCCTCCTGATGGTATTCCAGCGGGCCAGCGGCGGCAATACCACCTATTTCTTAGGTGACGTATATACTTCAGCCGACAAATTATATTTCCCGATCGTCTATGCACTCAAGGAACCAATTCCATTTTTGATACTCCTTCTCCTGGCAATCGTAGCCGCTTTTGCTCACAAGAATTCAAAGAGAAATCGGCTGCGCGGGTGGTTGGCGGATCATTTTGATGAAACCGTGATGCTCATTTGGATCGCACTATATTGGGGGACGAGCATCACTGCCAACCTCAATATCGGCGTGCGGCACATGCTCCCAGTGTATGGATTTACGGCTATTCTTATTGCTGGCCAGTTCGACCGAATTAAAACTGTCTTCTCCGCGACCAGGCATAAATTTTTTGTCTACCGTGTTTCGATGATTGTACTTCTCGGTTGGCTGGCGATTGAAACTCTAAGCATCTTTCCCTACTACCTGACGTATTTTAATCAATTCGCCCTAATTCGTCCGTCGTGGACGGCCAGTCAGGACGGCTATGTGCCCGGCGGGCATAATTATGTCGTGGACTCGAATCTGGATTGGGGCCAAGACTTAAAGCGCCTCGCCGATTGGGCGGAGAAAAATAACGTCCAGCGCATTAACCTCGACTACTTCGGCTGGGCCGATCAGACATATTATTTGAAAGATAGATTTTTCTGGATGACTAGGGGCCGCTACACTACCAAGGAGGAATTTTTGATTGAT
>MGJZ01000012.1:0-4840 GCA_001794525.1 Candidatus Yanofskybacteria bacterium RIFCSPHIGHO2_02_FULL_50_12
GCTGAGAGAAAGGATTACCGCACCAAGCGTGGTAGAAGCCATCTCTTTGGTCGCCACCCAGCTAATCCGCGCCGCCGAGGATTTATTTGTCATGGCAACCTATCTCTACGGCCTCCGGGGCCTTTGTCAGTAATTTTGCGAGATGCGCGGCTACGACCACCGCTCGTCAGCCCAACTGCTAACTTCCATATTATACCATACGTATTATTAAAATCAAGTGAGTTTGTGTTGCAAGACAAGCGAGCATCTTATCAACAATTGCACAAAGAATAACGACTGCTAGAATAGACGCGTACTTGTTAAAAAAAACAAAGTTCTCTGAAACCAGCCGTAAGACCAAGGAGAGTCCTTAATGGACCCCTTATTACTAGAATGGCTCTTTTGTGAAGGATACCGTGGATAAGGAGCGACCTCGCTCGGCAAGGTCCGAGGAGCAAGCTCAAACTCCTACAGACCCTTTTCTTTTGTGGCCCGAGGGAAGGATGGTCACGGCTGGTTTTAGGGAATTTTGCGAGCATCAGTTGAGCTGATGAATCTCGCCATATCTCATGAGCAAATTCGTCCATCTTCATACGCACTCGCACTACTCTCTTTTGGACGGATTGTCCAAAGTGGACGACATGGTGCAGCTGGCGAAGGAGCATGGCATGTCTGCCGTCGCGCTCACTGATCATGGTGCGATGTACGGCACGATCGAGTTCTACGACAAGTGCATCAAGAACGGCCTCAAGCCGATCGTCGGCTGCGAAGTCTATGTCGCTAATCGCACCCGCTTTCAAAAAGAATCCGGCATCGATAATAAGCGCTATCACCTCACCCTGCTGGCCAAAGATAATACCGGCTACCAGAACCTCATTAAGCTCACCACGGCCGCGCATCTGGAGGGCTACTACTACAAGCCGCGGGTAGACAAAGACCTCCTTCGCCAGCACAGCGAAGGTTTGATCTGTTTATCCGGCTGCCCGGCTAGCGAGCTCGGCCGCACGATCCAATCGGGAAACATGGCAAAAGCCGAAGAAGTGGTCAAGGAATACCAGGAAATATTCGGTTCGGACAACTATTACATGGAAATCATGTACCATCCGGATATGGATTGGTATCCGCAATGGAAAGAAGGTGTTCTAGCACTTGCTCGAAAATTCAATATCCCTTTGGTCGCTACGCAGGACTCCCACTACCTGCGCAAAGATGATGCCTACGCCCATAAAACGCTCGTCGCCATCTCGACTGCCACTGACGTTGAAGATATGAGCATCTTTTCCAGCGGCGGAGAATATCATTTTATTTCTCACGAGGAAGCTGTGGAGAGATTCAGCGATATTCCCGAAGCAATCGAAAATACTCATGTCGTCGCTGAGCGCTGTAATGTTGAGCTGACCCTCGGCAAGTTTATCTTTCCTGATTTCGCCCTAGAACCCGGTAAGACAGCCGATGAGATGCTGGACGAATTAACCTTCCGTGGTGCTCAAGAACATGGACTGGTGGGCAACGCAGAAGTTGAGAAACGAAGACGCTATGAGCTCGATGTCATCAAGCAGAAAAGCTACGCACCGTACTTCCTGGTCGTGGCCGACCTTCTGCGTTTTGCCCGAGAACGAAACATCTATACCACCGTACGCGGTTCTGCAGCTGGATCGATCGTCGCCTACTTCTCTGGTATTACCAATGTTGATCCAATCGAATTTCAATTGCCGTTCGAGCGATTTTTGAACCCCTTCCGTCCTTCAGCGCCCGATATTGACATGGATTTCGCCGACAATCGGCGACAAGAAGTGATCGAGTATGCCAAGCAGAAATATGGCGCCGATAAAGTTGCCCAGATCGGCACTTTCGGCACGATGCTTGCCCGAGGCGCGGTGCGCGATGTCGCTCGGGCCACCGGCAAGGCTTATGAAGTGGGCGACCGCATCGCCAAACTCATTCCCATGGGATCCCAGGGGATGCCTATGACCATTGATCGGGCATTGGACCTGGTTCCGGAGCTGCGCCAGCTCTATACCTTGGATGGAGAAGCGCGGCAGATTATGGACATCGCCCGAAAACTGGAGGGCACGGTCCGCCATGTGTCGGTGCATGCCGCCGGCGTAGTCATCGCGCCCAGGCCATTGACGGACTTCGTGCCGATTCAATTCGACCCGAACGGCGAAGATAATCTCATCACCAAATACGACATGTATACGGTCGGCGAAGACGGCGTCGGTCTGACCAAGCTCGACTTCCTGGGCATCCGCAATCTCGCTATTCTTGAGAACGCGGTGAAATTAGTAAAAGACCAGCGCGGCATCGTGATCGATATCGAAAAAATTCCTTTTGATGACAAAAAAACTTTCGCTATGCTCGCCCGGGGCGAAACGGAAGGCTTGTTTCAGCTCAACGGCGACGGCATGACCCGTTATCTGGTCGATCTTAAACCCACGACCGTACATGACATCAATGCCATGGTCGCCCTCTATCGCCCGGGACCGATGAATAACATCCCGGAATACATCTCCCGCAAGCACGGCCGCAAACAAATCTCGTATTTCCATCCCAAAGCCAAAAAATTCCTCGACAAGTCTTACGGCGTATTAGTGTACCAGGATGACCTGCTCATGACCGCTATGGAGATCGCCGGCTACAACTGGGAGACTGTCGACAAGTTTCGTAAAGCCGTCGGTAAGAAAATCCCGGCCGAGATGGCCAAACAGCATGAGATTTTCGTCGAAGGCTGCCAAAAATACAGTGCCATGACCAAGGCCGAAGCGGAAGCGATCTGGAATCTGTTTGAACCGTTCCAGGGCTACGGCTTCAACAAAGCCCATGCCGCCTGCTACGGCCGAGTCGCCTACCAGACCGCGTACATGAAAGCTAACTATCCCGCCGAGTATATGTGCGCCATCCTCACCGCTGAAGCGGGTGACACCGACAAAATCGCGGTCATGATCAGCGAATGCCAGCGCCTGGGTATTGCGGTTTTGCCGCCGGACATTGATAGCTCATTTAAAGATTTCACGATCGTAAAAGATCCGAGTGGGACGGAACAAATCCGCTTCGGGCTCTTAACCATTAAAAACCTGGGCGAAGGCGTGGCTGATGCTATCATTGCCGAACGAACCGCCAAGGGGCCATTCAAAGACATTGAGGACTTGGTAACCCGCGTGGCCAGCGGTGACATCAATCGCAAAGCAGTCGAAGCACTCATCAAATGCGGTGCCCTGGATGCTTTCGGCGAGCGAAACATGCTCCTGTTTAACCTTGATACGTTTCTCAACTACGCCCGCGAAAAGCAGAAGGCAACAAACGGCGGACAGATGGGATTGTTCGGTGATGTCGCAGCGGCGTTACCGCCGCTGCGCTTAATCGAAGCTAAAGCCGCCGCTAATAACGAAAAGCTGATGTGGGAAAAGGAACTCCTTGGGCTTTTCGTCTCCGCCCACCCGCTCAATGACTATCAGCAGCAACTGAAACTTGAGCAGGTAGTTTCGATCAAAGACGTGAAGCCGAATATGAACGCGCAAGTGAAAATCGGCGGGGTCATCACTCAAACGCGCAAGATTGTCACCAAGGCGGGCCGGCCGATGGTTTTCTCGATGCTGGAGGACCTCACCTCAAAAATCGAGATGATCGTTTTCCCGAACGTCCTGGAGAAATATCCGGAAGGCTTCAAGGAAAACACGATTGTCGTCGCCCGCGGTAAAATCAACGACAAAGACGGCACCCTGAAGTTACTATGTGATGAGATTAAGTCCATTGCTACACTCACAGCTCAAATTTAAAACTCCCCTGCCGGCCGGCAGGCAGGTCTGCGACGACATAAAGTCCATCGCCACCCTCACTGCCTAGCCGTTTTGATTTCTATCTCGTTTTTGCTATTCTGAAGCAATGGCTGAAGAATCACTAAAGGATCATCGAGATATCGGGCAGCAGCTCGATCTTTTTAGTTTCCATGACATCGCTCCAGGCGCTCCCTTTTGGCATCCGCACGGCATGATTCTATTTAAGGAGCTTGAAAAAATAGTTCGGGCTATGAATGACGAGGATCGCCACCAGGAAATCTCGACACCAATATTGGTTCGGAAAGAACTATTTGAAAAATCAGGACACTGGGACCATTACCGGCAAAATATGTTCTATTTTGAAAATCCTCGAGAAGAGAAAGAGATATTGATCGCAAAGCCGATGAATTGTCCTGAATCAACCTATGTGTTCAATGCCCGGATCCGCAGTTATCGGGACTTGCCGCTCCGGCTGGCTGAAATAGGCCGGCTAAATCGCAACGAACTTTCCGGAACGCTTGGCGGACTTTTCCGTGTACGCCAAATAACTATGGACGACGCGCATATTTACGCACGGCCGGATCAGACCAGAGAGGAAATCGTAAAAATCGTAGAACGACTGGATACATTCTATCGGATGTTCAACTTCAGTACCTCATACGTGCTAGCCACTCGTCCTGATAAAGGCTTCTTGGGCACCGAAGAAGAATGGCATATGGCTGAAGAAGCTCTTGAAGATGCGCTCAAAAAAGCGGGTGTAGACTACACAGTCGCAAAGGGTGAAGGTGCTTTTTACGGGCCAAAAATCGAAGCGCATCTGAAAGATTCCCAGGGGCGTGATTGGCAGATGGGCACCGCCCAACTCGATTTGGTGATGCTGCCTAAGCAATTCGATGTCGCCTATACCGACGAAGATGGCAGTCGTAAGACACCATGGGTCATCCATCGAGCCATTCTGGGTTCGTTTGAACGATTCATCGGTGTTCTCCTTGAACATACCTCGGGTAATCTTCCTTTGTGGTTGTCGCCAGTACAAGCGGCGGTTATCACCGTCTCGGACAAACAGCAGGCATTCGCGCAGTCGG
>MGJZ01000012.1:4863-4957 GCA_001794525.1 Candidatus Yanofskybacteria bacterium RIFCSPHIGHO2_02_FULL_50_12
CGTGGTACGGGTGATGTCGGCGCGATGACCGTGGACACACTCGTCGCCCAACTCAAAGAAGAAGTCGATCTGAAAAAATAGCGCGGGCCGTTGG
>MGJZ01000012.1:4967-11461 GCA_001794525.1 Candidatus Yanofskybacteria bacterium RIFCSPHIGHO2_02_FULL_50_12
GATTCAGTCTCCTATCGATGATTCTTCGTCGCCGTATCGAAGAAATCCGCCGCGCGAGTGCCGTCTGACAGGCGGAGGCTGTTTCCGAGTAAATTCTCGCTCTTCCTGAAGGCGCTTCCGCACCTTGGCTGATTCGCGTTGGAACTTCGCGAGATCCATGCCGTTGAACGCCACTTCAGCGCGGAGACGCAGGAGCCAGCCAGCACCGGGCCGCAACAGCTCCATTTTCGGCTGGATGTGACCTCCGGATCGGCGGATGACTATTTCCAGTTTTTCGTAAATTCCCAGAGTGCTTGTATTGAACTCATCAGGCACGTCGATAGCGATCGCGGTCAACACAGTTCCCTGCTTGCTTCGATCTTTCCGAACCCGCCGGAATGCCATATCGATGGTCGTCAGCGCGTGAGCCACCGCTTCAAAAAGCCGATGATCATGCCTGAGTCCACGGATCTTGTTCCAGAACTCCCGCTCTTTCAGCACCTGTGAGGCCATCTGCCCTCCTTTGCATACCAGCCCTGCAATGCGAAAGTATACGCCTTCGGGATTTAAAATCAAATAAAAACGTCCCTCCTCAGTTTGAGCTCAAACTGAGGAGGGACTTAATTGTTCAGTGACCGAACACCCAACTCCATCCATAGATCACCAGAATGACATGGATGAAGTTAGCGACGGCCAGGTGTTGGAACTCCTTGCGAAGCCCATAGAAGCCGAGGAAAATTGCACACGGCCCGCGAGTCGGCACCAATGGCACTGGGTTGAGACCCAGAATCCAGACGGCGCCGACACCCCAACGCTCAATGTGCTTTCTTGTTCCATTCGACGGGTTTGTTACTCTACGGCATGCAGCCAGCACTCCGTCCAAAACCCAGTCGATGATGCCATGAAGAACACTGCTGAAGATTCCCTTGCGGATCGTCAGGCAGCGGCGATCTCGGAAACTCTGAATTTCCGAACGCTGACTCACAACCCAGTGCCAGAACCAGTAGCAATAGACCAGCTCGGCGGTGGCGAGAATCGAGACGGAAATCGCCAGCTCGGACGATGGTCCCAACCACAGGAGACCCGCGGGGATAAGCGCATCTGTGTTTGCCCATATTGCAATGGCATACACGACGACTGGCCAGAACTTTCTGACATCTGCTGCCATTGCGACACCTCGGCAAAGAAAGGAACTTGCCTAAACCTGATATCTATATTATAGCAGCGAGCGAGAGTGCACCATGAGCTTGCTCATGGTGCACTTGAGCGAAACTGCTATACATAGTATAACATATTTAGTGAAAAACATCAAGAAACCTAAGATTATCGCTATCATTGGCCCTACCGCTTCCGGAAAGTCGGATTTGGGTATTAAAATCGCCCAGAAGTTTAATGGTGAGGTTATTTCCGCTGACAGCCGCCAGGTATACCGCGGTATGGACATCGGTACCGGGAAAGTTTCCAAACAAGAGCAGAAACTCATTCGCCACCACCTCATTGATGTCGCCAATCCGCGGCGGCGGTTTTCCGTTGATGATTTTACATCGCGCGCGAAGCGCGCGATTGTCGAGATAAGCAAACGCGGCAAATTACCATTCGTTGTCGGCGGCACCGGATTCTATGTTGATGCCCTGATATATGATTTAAACATCCCTGAAGTGCCGCCGAACAAGAGTCTGCGTGCGAAACTTCAGAAACAATCCGCGGAACAGCTTTTTGTCAGCCTTAAAAAACAAGATCCGGCTCGGGCAAAGACAATCGAACGGCACAACAAAGTTCGTCTCATTCGCGCGCTGGAAATCATCGATGCGATAGGTAAGGTTCCCTCGTTTTCTACCAACTATTCTCAACTCCCTTCTAAGTACGATGTCTTGTGGCTCGGTTTGAACCCAAAAAATCTAGAACGGCGAGTTGCAACTCGGGTGCAAAAACGATTTCGACATGGCATGGTCGCAGAAGTGAAGAAGCTTATCAAAAATAAAGTCTCCTTGAAACGTATTTCCGAAATCGGACTTACCTATCGTATTGTCGCTGATTTTATCCAAGGGACGATCGATAAAAAAGAAATGGGACAACGAGTTATCCGGGCGGAGATTCAATACGCCAAACGCCAGATGACCTGGTTCAAGCGCAATAAAAAAATCGCCTGGGTCAAAGACCCAGGCGCGGCAGAGCGACTCGTTCATCGTTTTCTCGGACGCTGAACCTGAGAAAGATCAATCTTTGGCGCTCCCATCAGGTCCACCAGTTTGCCGAGCATCAGACGCTCAGCTACTTCATCGACAGTCGTGCCGTAAATTCCCTGCTGACGAAGCTGCTCCAGCATCTTCCGTACATTTGGATGCGGCTGCTTAATTCGAATATCCCCGTTTGCCATCCTCACCTCCGCGTCATCCTAACAAAATATGTACCTATTTCAACTTCTGCTTGATAAGTTCTTCCAGGAGCTGCGGGTTGGCTTTGCCTTTTGATTCGCGCATCGCCATACCGACGAGGAATTTCAGTGAGGCTTCTTTACCGGCCTTGTAGTCTTCCGCTGCTTTTTGGTTTTTCTCTATTACCGCATCAATGACGCTTTCCAATGCGGCTGCATCCGAGACCTGTCCTAGGTCTTTTTCTTTGATGATTTGCTCGGGCGATAACCCAGTCTCAAACATTTCCTGCAGCACCGTCTGAGCGGCCGAGGACGAAATCTGCTTATGGAAAACTCTTACCACGAGATCGGCGAAGGACTCCGGGGTGATCTTCGTATCTTCAGGTGAAGCACCAAGCAAAGCAAGGTGTTTTTGCAACTCGGTAATGAGATAGTTCGAAGCCAATTTGTAGAGTCGTTCTTGATGTTCTTTGTCCGGTCGGTCTAAATGACTGAGTTTTTCAAATGAAAGCAGCTCGCTTGCTACGTGTTCAAAGAAATTGCCCAGCGGCCGATTCATAGTAAACAGTTCAATATCCGCTTCCGGCAAGTTATATTGAGTTTTGAATCGCTCCCGGCGTTGAGCCGGTAATTCCGGCAAGGTGGATCGGAGCGCTTCAATCTCTGCATCCTCAAAATGCAGGGGTGGCAAATCCGGCTCAGGGAAATACCGATAATCATGGGCCTCTTCTTTGGAGCGCTGGCTGAATGTCGCCCTTTTCACATCATCCCAGCCGCGGGTTTCCTGTTTGATCGTCTCCCCGCTTTCGAGCACATCCTTTTGCCGATTTATTTCATAATCCACCGAGGCGGCGGCGGCGCTGATGGAATTCAGGTTTTTGATTTCGACTTTTGTACCCCAGGAACCGTCTTCATTCGTCAAAGAAATGTTCACCTCCACGCGCATGAGACCCTTTTCCATGTCCGCATCCGACACATTTAAATATCGCAGGAGCAGCTGCAGCTCCTGGGCGAATTCGCGAACTTCCTCCCCAGTTTCAAAATCAGGTTCGGTTACCAGCTCCATGAGAGGCACACCTGCTCGATTGTAATCAACTAACGAGTACTCGCTACCTGAGTCATGCTGAAGCCGGCCAGCATCTTCCTCCAAGTGAATCCGAGTAATACGAATTTCCTTGCCACCTCTCAAGCGAAGAGTACCGTGTTCACACAGTGGTTTTAGATATTGAGAAATCTGATAGCCTTTCGGCAGATCGGGGTAGAAGTAGTTCTTGCGTTCAAAAAACGTATCCCGTGCGATTGAGCAGTTCAAGGCTAAGCCGGCCATGATTACTTTATCGAGCGCGGCTTTATTGATCACTGGCAGGGTACCTGGATGCCCCATACAAATTGGGCAGATGTTAATGTTAGGATGCTTTTCATCTGGATTATTCAAAGAATCGCAAAACATCTTTGTCTTGGTGTTCAGCTGCGCATGGATTTCTAGCCCAATGACCGGTTTATATTTCATCTAACTCGTTTACTTTATCATGATTTTTTATAAGAAAAAAGGCCGCTTTCGCGGCCCCGGCTGCGGTCACTCCATTACGAAATGGCTCGACAGCCTTGGTGCTGAATTTTCGGCAGTGTACGAGGAAGTCTCCAGATGGTCATAGTGTTTCTCCGGAACCTCGCACATCCGCTCGAAACGGATCTTAGCCGCCGCTTGCTTGCGGCGAAAGATGATGCGTTCAAAGGGCCGTACTTCAAGGACCAATCGACGACCGTTGCCCTCTCCTCCTCCGTAGCCCCATCCCGGATCGATGAATCCGGCATAGTGGGAACGAAACTCACCGGAGCGGGCATCCATGGCAACCATTTCGCAGGCCAAATGGGGCGGCACCCGCACATATTCGGCGGTATATAGGATATAGAACCCTCCCTGCTCCAGTCGAATCCGGTCTCCCTGACAGCGAAGCGGCCGAAAAAACTGCTCTGGCCGATAATCACGTCGGGACAAGTCGAGGATACTGCTTGAACCAAGACATTCCCAGCCCACAACTTCACTATCCAGATCTACAGTGAGAATAATGGACCCGTCGTGATCGGTAACGCGAAGTTCCTTGTAGTTGAATTTCTGTCCGCTCTTTCGGTACAGAAGCCCATCTCGTTCAAGCGCGATCTGAAGATCAAGCTCGCTGAAACGGGTATCGCCGGTAAACAATCGCAATTGCGCGAGTGGTTGGCCAGGTTTGATGCGGATACTGTAGGACTTGGGACTGATCATAATCCACAGGTCACCAGCATAGCCCGCAGGGGCCGCCGCATCGTACCGCGCCGAGCCATCCGCCACCACCCGCACGAGTACATCGTTCCGGCCAGTGCTGGAACGCGGGTTGCAATACCCGTATACATCCGGCGGAAGCTTCAGTGATTCCTTGAGCCGTGCGATGTAGTTCACCCCGCGCTCAAGCACTGAGCCGGAAGGAACGACGATCGCTCCCACCTCAGCTAAGGCGGTAGCAACAGGTTCGCCAGGCTCCAACTGAAAGACATCTTCGATCCGGTAGATTTCCTCGCTCACGGCAAGGTTGAGCGACGCCGGCATGATGTTCTCAGGAGAAGCCCCAGAAATGAAACTTGCGTCCATCAAATCCCTGATCATGAAATCAGGCAATGCGCCACTCTTCTGTTTTGGCATGTCAAAGACCTCTCCTTAAGTGCCTATTGTATTTAAAAATCAAAAAATGGCAAGAAGAAGCCGGCCATGTGGCCGGCTGCAGCTACGGAGTCGTCGAAAGGTGAGATTGATAACGCTCTGCAGCTACTCGAACAACATTGAGCATTTGATCAATAGAGAACCCGCAATCCTTTCTGTAATTTCCTCCAAAAAGTAACACCAGAGAGGAAGAACTTCTAACTTTAAGTGGAATACCTACTTTTTGAATCTCTGCCTGGAGTCGATCAGCATCTTCGCTCCCGTCATGTTCCAGTTCTGCTTGAGGATTCCACTTTGACCAATCGCAGACACTCAGATTATTGCTACGCTCCAGCCCAAGTTGTTCCGATAATTTAACTGCACTTTCATGTGAAGCGTTCCGAACTTCCATGAGAAGTTCTCCTCCATCCCCCTTGAAGGTAATGGTTTCTTTTTCTGGATCGTACGAAAGGTAATAACACGACTTCTTCAGAAACTTGCGGATACCTATTCCATGGAGAACTACGTTCCCAACAATTACTCTGTTTAAGTCCTTCATGCAACACCCCTCAGGACATTCTAATAAAGCAGTGGAAATTGAAAAGGGGCCCTGAGGCGGGCCCCTTACCTAGCGCTTGAATACGTCCTCTTCGGCCAGTGGTGTTACTCGAGACATTCCCACCCCGGGGAAGAACTTTCGAAGCTGTTCGTCCATTTCACATGCCACCTGTCGATATGAGAAATGGCCACCTGGTTTTGAACGCAAGGCGGTTAAGTACTCCGCCTGGCGGTAATCCATCCGATACAGGGTTCCTGCCCGAAACGCCATGGGAATGAGAAAATGAGCGTTGTTGTAGATACTCTTCTCCAGATCGGCAATACGTTGCCCGATGATTCCCATCTGGCTTCGAAAGTGTTCTCCCATACCGATTTCATCGATGAGTGTGGGGGTTTCGAAACCGCGAACCACGCTGAATCCCTGATGGATCTGCACGCAGTTGAGATGACGATGGAGATCCCGTCGGCCGCCGGTATCCATACACACGTCGAATTGAATCCCGTAGCCGGCGGCAAAGGCCTTCGGCAGCGGATCATGACGGCCTCTCAACGCGGCCACCTCCGTAACGAGGTCGGTAATTGCTGACTTACCCATTCGAACCGTTGCTTCGTAGCAGCGCCGCAATGAATCCTGTGAGCCTTCATAGAGCAGTGCCGCAACGATGTCTTGCTGGATATCACCTCCCGGCACTAGACTGACCTCATGATTAGTCGGAGGAGAACCCGACACGTAGCGCTTTCCAGCTTCTCTGACAAACTGGCGAAGCTTTACGATGAACTCGTTGGGTTCAGCGTATTTGATGAGTGTCGGAGCCACCGGGCCCTCTTGCCGTTCTTCGGGACAGAACGGCTGATCCACGCTGACCGCCTTTTTGATGCGCATCCCAAGATCCACCAGTTCCAAAT
>MGJZ01000012.1:11480-15884 GCA_001794525.1 Candidatus Yanofskybacteria bacterium RIFCSPHIGHO2_02_FULL_50_12
AGTAGCGGGAAACATCGAATGCCCGAGCCTTCATGGTTCGCTCGTAGGATCCTTGATCCATGTCTTGGGGCTTGGGGTGCTTCTTCGCCAAGTGCTCGAAACAAAGGTTGCTGTATCGCTGGTACTGGCTGAATAGAAATTCCGCGATCATGACATACGTCTTCTCTGCTGGAGAAATTCGGACGTATGCAGGAACAAAGTCTGCTTCGTTTTCTCGGAACTCCTGGTATCGTGTTGAACGTTCTTGGCCATCCCAGAGCTGCTCATCCTCGAGCTCAAATGCCGCGAGTTGCGGAATATTCTCGATTCCGAGGTGGATATGGGCATTGTCAGCAATCGACGAATGACCATATTGGAAATAGAACGTCTCGAGAAATGACGCCGTTTTTTCCAGTGTGATCTTCCGGATGCTTTCCCTGACAGAGAGCCGCGATCGCGAGTACATCGCCATCGCATACGCCATCACTTCCGGCGGCCACCCACTTAAGGCAACCGCCTCAATGTCTGCCATATCAATATCCTTTCCGTCTCCCTGGAAGCACGAGTTGTTATAGAGCTGTAGCTAGGATATCGTATCAGTTTACAAATGCAACTAATCAAAAAGAAGGCTCTAGAGCCGTCTTTTTGATTAGTTTACTTTACTTCGATGCCCATAGAGCGGGCGGTGCCTTCGACAATCTTCATGGCGGCGTCCACATCATTAGCGTTGAGGTCAGCCATCTTCCGCTCAGCAATCTCTCGGACCTGGTCTTTAGTCACTTTACCGACCTTGGTCTTATTCGGTACTCCCGAACCTTTCTCAATTCCAGCGGCTACGCGCAGGAGATAGGCAGCAGGCGCCGTGCGAAGTTTAAATTCAAAGGTTCGGTCCTCATAGATCGTAATTTCAACTGGTACCACTTGGCCATGCAATTCTTTGGTCGCTTCGTTCACAGCCGCCATAAACTGCTGGAGGTTCAAGCCATGAG
Source organism: Candidatus Yanofskybacteria bacterium RIFCSPHIGHO2_02_FULL_50_12 (assembly GCA_001794525.1). Lineage (GTDB taxonomy): Bacteria > Patescibacteriota > Minisyncoccia > 2-02-FULL-40-12 > GWA2-44-9 > MGJZ01. The sequence continues at coordinate 12,449 of MGJZ01000012.1, forward strand.
GACCCAAGGCCTGACCGATTTTGGCCGGCTCAAGTCCGCCTGCGGTGACCTGTAATTTCACAATTGTTTTTACTTTCTTAGCCATATTATTTTCTTGATTCTTCTAATCTTTTAATTAAATCTTTCAAATAATCATCAACTTCTGAGGTGAATCTCATACTCAATGCTCTTGCATCCTCAGAAGTTAAACTTCCTAAATGTTCTTTTAATGTTTGAAACAACTTATCCAGATCTCTAGCTACTGCTTGTCTTGATTCTGGATTGCTTTTCTTTTCGACTCTTGGGATCTCCATTATAGTTTCTTAATCTGCAAGAAATCAAGTTCAACGGGCGTCTCGCGGCCAAAAATCGTGACCAGGACCTTGACTCGTCCCTTTTCAGGATCAATCTCGGCAATCTTGCCATCGAAATCCTTGAATGGTCCGTCGGTGATTTTAACCCGATCGCCTACCGCCACATCGATCTTGTACTTGGGCTCATCCACGCCCATGCGCTTCAAGAGTCCCTCAACCTCTTCAACTGAAAGCGGCGTTGGCACCGTGCCGGCACCGATAAAACCGGTGACATTCGGGGTGTTGCGAACCACGTACCAGGAATCGTCATCGACGATCATCTCCACTAGCACGTAGCCGGGATAGATTTTTTCCTCGATTGTTTCGCGCTTGCCGCCTTTGATCTTGATCTTCTTTTCTTTGGGCACGAGCACGCTGAAAATCTTATCCTCGAATCCTAAAGATTCGATGCGCTGTTTCAAGTTGCGCGCCACATTATCCTCGTACCCGGAATAGGTGTGGATGGCGTACCAGCTTCTTTCTCCAGTTGCTACTTGTTTCGGCATGTTATTTCAATAAGAAATTACGTAGGGCGGCCTGGAAACCAAGATCGAGCAAGCCTAGAAATGCGGCCATAAGCGCGCTCAAAATGATTACCACAAATGTATACGCGACGAGCTGGGTCCGGGTCGGCCAAGAGACTTTAGCCATTTCTACCCGTACTTCCTTCAAAAATTGTCCGATGCTGGCCATAAATAGTTTAATTGAATATTCCCTCGCTGAAAGCTCGGGATAAATCCTTCTGTGCCAATCGCTTTCGCTCTTGGAGAAGGATTTAAAAACCGCCCGAGGGCAGTGATATCAGAATACCACGCATCGCTGGTAATCGTCAAATGTCCAAATTCTGTACCGATTTGGCATGGGTCTGGATGAACTTCTTTCTCGGCATCACTTCCGAACCCATGAGGACATCGAAAATCTTGTCCGCGGCTTGGGCATCCTTCACGGTGACCTGAAGCAGCATCCGATTCTCCGGGTTGAGCGTGGTATCCCAAAGCTGGTCAGGATTCATTTCTCCAAGACCCTTGTAACGCTGAATCGAAACGCCGGCAATCTTTCCATCCTCGGCTTCGCCTTGGCGAGACGGGTCCTCCACTGCCTCAACTGCGCCATTCCCATCCACCGGCAGGCCATCCACCGTGCTTACTTCCCATTCACCATCAGCCGATTTTGTCTTTTTGGTTTTTCCCAGCACCTGCCTGCCGATAGGCAGGTCTTTTCTAAACTGATCTAATACTTTTTCTTTTTCTGCGTCGTTATACGCATATTGAATCTTGGTTCCTTTCTGGACTTTATAGAGCGGCGGCTGGGCAATGTATAGATGCCCGCCCTCAATCACCTTTGGGAAATAGCGATAAAATAATGTAAGCAACAAAGTACGAATATGAGCGCCATCGACGTCAGCATCGGTCATGATTACGATCTTGTGATAGCGGAGTTTGGATAAATCAAATTCCTCCGCGATCGCGGTACCCATCGCAATGATCAGTGCCCGGATTTCCTGCGAGGCTAGCATCTTGTCTAAGCGGGCCTTCTCGACATTGAGAATTTTTCCTCTAAGCGGGAGGATCGCTTGGGTATGACGATTGCGCGCCTGTTTACTACTCCCGCCGGCACTGTCGCCTTCGACGATGAATAGTTCCGATTCCGAGGCATCGCGGCTAGAGCAGTCAGCTAATTTGCCTGGCAGGGTCATGCCTTCCAACGCGCCTTTGCGCAACACGGTCTCGCGGGCCGCTTTGGCGGCCAAACGGGCTTTAGAAGCAAGGATGACTTTCTCTAGAATCGCCCGAGCATCATTCGGGTTGCGCTCCAGCCAGTCCGCAAATTCAACTCCCATGACGGTCTCGACCGCATTGCGAGCTTCGGTGGTACCGAGTTTGGCTTTGGTTTGGCCCTCGAATTGCGGATCTCGAAGTTTGACTGAAATCACTGTAGTTAGTCCTTCGCGTACGTCTTCGCCGGAAAGATTATCGTCTTTCTCTTTGATGAACCCGTTCTTACGGGCATAGTCGTTAAGGATACGCGTCAACGCCGTCCTGAATCCGGTGAGATGAGTGCCGCCCTCAATAGTATGAATATTGTTGGCAAACGAAAGCTCCCGCGAGGTCAGCTCTTCAATATATTGCAACGCGACCTCAACAAATATGCCGTTTGTGTCTTTGCCGGCGTAAAAAATATTCTTGTGTTTTGACTCCTCGCCTCGATTTAAGAAATCAACGTATGATACGATGCCGCCCTCAAAGTAAAATGTATAGTCAAGAACTGACTCCGTCTTCCCTTTTTTGCCTTCGCTGATGATCGGGTTTCGGCCATCGGTGACGGTAATTTTAACGCCTTTGGTCAGATACGCCTGCTGGCGAAGATGGTTAAGAATTGTCGGCAAATCGAAGGTAGTGTCCGGGAAAATAGAACCGTCTGGTTGGAAAGTAATCGTAGTACCTGTCTGCTTGGTACTGCCGACTTTTTTGACTGGACCCTGCGGCTTGCCGATTTTGTATTCTTGAGCAAAGATATCCGGCTTGCGGCGGACTTCAGCTCGCATCCAGGTTGAGAGCGCGTTTACAACCGACAAACCAACACCATGGAGACCACCGGAAACTTTATAGGCGCCCGAGTCGAATTTACCGCCCGCATGGAGCGTGGTCGCGGCCAGTTCGAGGGCAGATTTTTTGAGCTTCGGATGCATATCCGTCGGGATACCGCGGCCGTCGTCGGCAATCCGGACTTTGTTGTCGGGCAGCAAAGCCACTTCGATATTGCCCGCATGGCCCGCCATCGCCTCATCCAAGGAGTTGTCAAAAACCTCCCAGATCAGGTGGTGAAGGCCGTCCACGCCAGTGGAACCGATATACATGCCCGGCCGCTTTCTAACCGGCTCGAGGCCCTCGAGAACCTGGATATCTTTAGCCGTATATCCAGCCTGTTTTTGAGTGTCAGTATCAGTCATTTTTATCTATCAATTCTATCATTTTTTAAGCATTAAAACAAGCCTCTTTTTACCCACAAAATCGCTCCGCCAACCGGCTTTCGACTACCAGTCGCTCGGCCCAGCGCGCCTCGCTCCCTGCGTGCTCGTCTCGGCTTTGTAAAGACACTCAAGC
>MGJZ01000012.1:15896-21087 GCA_001794525.1 Candidatus Yanofskybacteria bacterium RIFCSPHIGHO2_02_FULL_50_12
AGTTTCAAAATTTTTAGCGGGAGTCCTGCCCGTTTAATCAAATTGGATCACTAGTTTCCGATGACCGAAGCGGAGGCGAATGAATGCCGATACAACAAAATTGGGCCCGATGGTTTCGAGGGGGTGCCCGATTTTATTCGGCATTCTGAGCGGAGCGAGAATCATCGGTCTGAGTGATCCATCGGATTGGTTAAACGGGCAGGATGGAGCTATCTGACTTCGGCGGAGAATTGCTTTTTAGTCTCGTCGTAGATCCGTTGTTGGATTGGGTCGATTTCTTCAGTCGTAAGGGTGCGTTCGTTAGACCGATACACAATGCGATAGGTGTAGCTGACTTTGTCCGGACCGAATTTGTCGGCGTTCTCATACTTATCGAGTAATTGTACCTCCTCCACGAGATCACCGCCGATGTCGCGGATTAGATCGAAATAGTTATTCGGAATAAAGCTCTTGCCGACGACAAACGAGATATCGCGCGTGATCGGCGGGAACTTGGAAACTTCCTTGAATTTATTACCAAGCACAAGCTGCTTTTTGACTCGTTCGTCGTTGGACCATAGCAATCGAATATCCGGCAAATCCATGCTGATTATCGCTAGGCGTTCAAGACCGAAGCCGAAAGCCCAGCCGTTCCATTTCGAAGAATCAACACCATGATTGTCGAGCACTTTCCCTTTCACCACGCCCGCACCAAGAACCTCAACCCACTTACCATCCCCTTTGTCAATTTCCATCTCCAAGCTTGGATCAGTGTACGGGAATTTGTCTTCGTTAAATTTATACTTCACACCTGATCCGAATACAGCGACAGCAATGTCAGATAATACTTTTTGCAAATCCTCGATAGTGATGATTTTCCGATCTTTGGGAATCAGATACCAGCCGTCCATCTGATGGAAAACATTCATGTGATGGCGATCGATTTCGTCTTTACGGTAGACTTTACCATGACAGAGTGAACCAACCGGATCTCCTTTTTCCATTTTATTTTTTACTTCTTGGTCCTTGAGGTAGTAATTCCACATCACCGTCGTGTGAGTACGGAGAATATTATTTTCATCAACGTAATATGTATCGGATTTAGAACGTGCTGGATGATCTTGCGGGAAATCAAACAAATCAAAGCTCACATCCGCGGGCACGATTTCCGGCACTTGGATCACATCGAAATCCTTAAATCCTGGCGCGGCTATAATTCTTTGAGCCAACTCATTGATCGGACTCCCCGAGATACGAGATAAGTCAGGCATATTCAAAAAGCGCTTCATGCGCTCGGATTCCGGATCGCGACGCGTTTCTAACTCCTCTCGCAGTTTTTTCTCTTCGGCTAGATCGATATTAATATTCATTGCTTTCGTATTTGTTTAATCCCTAAGATAATGACTACCACAACGCTCGCACCAAGCAATCCTAGCATCGCGACGAATAATCCCTTTATATTCCAGGGGGACTGATATGGATCAAAAGAGTTTGCCAGGAACGCCAAGCCTATAAGAGCAAGTATCCCAACTCCGGCCATAGTCGCCAAGGACAACTTCATTGCTTTTCAGAATAACAATTCTGTGCTATTATTTCAATTAAATTTGGGGGCGTAGCTCAATTGGTTAGAGCGCTTCCCTGTAGAAATGCAGCCCCGCAGAGAAATCTCCGGGTGAATAATTCCGGGATAACGGTGAAGGCTAACTCCTAATTTAGGACATGCGAACACCGTGGGAACCCTTCTTTTGAAGGGGCACCGTAGAGACTAGATACCGGAGCGCCTACATTCTTAATGGATACGGCGAAGATATAGTCCATGCCGATATGAAAATATTGGATTACATGCACGGAAGAGGTTGCGGGTTCGAGTCCCGTCGTCCCCGCCCCAAATCAAAACCCCTGAGATAAGCTCAGGGGTTTTGATTCTAATCACTGTCTTCTCTGAAGTAATCATAGGTTATCCGAGAAACAGAGCCTATAAAATTCTGGAGATCTTCCCAGTTTTCTCCTTTAGTCATAACGCATATAAGATATGGATGACCGGGCAAATATACAATTCCGCAGTCATGAAGCTCAACGCTGTCTGAATTCTTGACATTCTTTTCTCCGAACTTATGGGCTACTTTTACATCTGCCGGGATACCGCTCACGATTCCTTTTTTATAATCAACCTTAGATAAAAGCTCAAGCGAACTATTGGAAAGGCCTCGGGCTAGATAGGATGAATTGTATAAGACTCTGAAGAAAAGACTAAAGGCTTTTGAGGTCATATAATCTTCGACTGCCTGCACTTCTTTCGGGGGCAGAGTTATGCCTAGATCCTTGAATACCTCCTCGACATATTTGCCGTCCACTGAATCAAAAAGCGGTTCTATCGCATTATTATCCGAATAAACTATAAGATTGTAAATGAGTTCCGTGACAGTGTACGTCCGTCCTTTTAAAAGAGGTTTGGCCGGCTTTTCGTGCTGCTTCAGATTTTCGTCCTCTGTTTGATTGAAGACTACTTTCCTTTCCAGGATGTCGGGATATGATTCTGCATATTTCAAGAAGGCAATCATAAAAGGCACCTTCATCAGACTGGCTGGTGAAAATTCCATATCCTCGTTCACCTGGGCCCATCGACTATTAGTCAGATCTCGAGCGTATATCGAAGCTCTTTCCAACTTGCCTTCCTTTTTGGTTGAAGCCTCTAATCTGCCCAGAGCCTGGCTCAAATCCCTTATCTCTTTAAAGTCCAGCTTCTCTGAAAGTTCACAAGCCAGGAGAGGATTGATAAACTCATAATTATGGTGAACCTCTCTTAAGGGATTGGACCTAACAATATTTATATTTTTAAAATCATCGATATAGGTTTTTGCCCCAAGTCCTAAACCAACACCTATCAATATTGAAAAAATGATGTAAATTAGCGTTTTATCCTTCATGATTATCCCTGATCTAAGTCGGGATGCCAGAGAATTTTATCTATCTTGCGAATGGGTGTGCCTTCTGGATTCTCGCCATAAGTAATATGATGTTTTGAAGGAAATCCTGTGCCTTTAGAACTATTGCTGATGGCTTCTGTTTCCGAAATGCAAAAACCGATATGCTCCAACGGGACTTGCTCACCGTTAAACATTCCCCCCTCTCTTCGCTCCCAAATAACAACCGCGCCCGGCTTTATTTTTTCGATCGGCCGCCAACCGCTCGCGATCAGATCTTTTTCGGTGGCATAAACGGTCGCGTGAGGTTTGTTGATCAGTTCGAGAGTCAAAAGAATCCAAGAAACGAAGACTGCGCAGGAGTTAGAGCCATCCTGGAGTATGTCAATCTCCTTGCCATCTTCGTCGGCAAATAAGTTCCGAAAAATATAATTGTCTCCTTTTACAGCATTCTCAAGAATCGCCAAAAGCGACTTGAGTTTCTTAATCCTGATCTTGTGGACCGGCAAAGGATGAGTTTCAGTATCCATAACTGCAAAATAATACCGCAAAAGCCATATCCGGTCAAAACCGCTCCGCCATCCCGCATCATCGGGTGCGCATAAAAATTCTACTGAATTTTTTGCTCCTACTCGCGCCGTCGCGCTGCGAAGCCCCTCTGATGCGGGAGGCTGCGCTGGAGATGAACGAGGCTACGCATATTTGAGACAATTGAGATAGTAGATCGAGTTGGCTGATATAATGTTAGCCGACAGGCTAAATCAGCCAGCGAGAGCTATGCGAATTTAGCTGAGGTCTCATAACTCTCGGAGGAGTTATGAGACCGGAGGCGTGTCTCAAATATGCGCAGCCGAGTGGCTATTTAGGTGCCACTTCCTTAATCACCGGTATCGGCTTCTGGATCGTCAGCTGTTTCTGGATGCTGCAGCTCTGGTTGGCAGCATCAGTCGCAGTGAGCGACACAGTATAACTTCCGGTTTGAGTATATGCGTGTTGCGGATTCTGCGAAGTTGCCGTACTGCCATCACCGAAGGTCCAATTCCAGCGCCGACCCGCGACACTGCCGCCGCCGAACACCGTTTGGTCTGTGAATTGCGCGTTCTGGTTTTGGGCCGGCTTGGCCGGCGACCAGGTGAAATTAACTTGCGGATAGGCATACGGCGGCGTGCTCCAAGATGATGAGCCTGACCAGGACGATACGCCGCCATAGCTGTTCCAAACCCGCACGCGAGTGTAATACGTATTGTTAAATTGTAAGACACCTGGCGGCACCGAATAGGCACTGGAGCTGGAGTTGACTTGGCCAGTATCATGGATGATATTACTGAATCCGTTATTCGTACTGACCTGCAACTGATAACTGGTTTGCGGGCTATTGGCTGGATCAGAGTAAGTCCAGCTGATCGTGCCGCCGGGACCCGAGAAACAGTATTCCGGCTGGGCGATGGAAACATTGGAGACAGTCGGAGTCGGAACGCTCATCACCACATCGACACTGTCGCTCGTGATACCGTCTCCCGTGCATTCTAAACGATAGGTGTACGTACCGGGTGCCAAAAATCCCGACGAAAGAGAGCCGGAAAGACCGCTTGCCCAGAATGAGCCGTTTCTGGTAACGGAACAGGCCGAGGCGTTAGCGCAAGTCTGCGCGCTATTTCCACACCATTCAATCTGTGTCGTGCCTCCGTACGCGAGATTGCACGGCCCGTTGCTGTTGCCGCAGCGTAAATCTGCCTCCGGCGGCAGAACCGTCACATTCACCGTGACCGAATCGTTATAGGTAGCAAAGAACTCGTTTGCGGAACCGTAGAATCGAGTGCACTGTAAGTCGTAGGTTTTGGTAGCAGTCAGAGGGCCGGTATTTTGAGAGCCTGAAAATCCGGTCCACTCGGTCGAAGCAATACTGCAATTGCTGGGATAAACGCCCATATTATCAGCTTGCCAGCTAATAGTGACTGACTGGCCGGAATCTATCGTACACGCATCATCTTGACCATTACAACGGAGCCAGCCTGCCGAGCCGGGTATGATCCGAAGAGCCATAAATTCCTCTTCTCCTTCATTTGAGGCCTTGATGAACTTGCATCCGCTATTATTGCTTCCCTCCTTACAATCATTGGTATTAGTCACAATGGTCCTGAAAAGCCCTGGTTGCGAAGGCGCGGTGGTCTGGTCCGCCGGCTCAAAGCGCGCACCTCTGCAGGTAGAACAATAACCGGCCTGGCAGGATTGGTTGTAGTTGGTGTCAAAGTCAAAATCTTCATTCGGATTCGGATTGCGAGAACCAT
>MGJZ01000013.1:0-1510 GCA_001794525.1 Candidatus Yanofskybacteria bacterium RIFCSPHIGHO2_02_FULL_50_12
TGCAAGTTACCGTCGCGCATGACCCATTGCCGCTGATATAGGCCTTGGCGGCTCGAATCTCACCAGCCTTGTCTTTGCTAGTCGCTCCTCCGCGCGCCAGCTTAGTTGCGGAAGCAGTAAAGGCATCCTGGAAGTTCCATGGGTTCGGAGGATTGTGCCCAGTAATGCGAATAACTTCCGCCTCATACCCGAGCCACGTAGAAGGAATAAACTGTGCCGGTCCCATCGCACCGCCACAGCCATAGCTGGGTTCACGCGAGACTTTGACAGTATCCGGATCCAACCCGAGCTTGTTAATTATACTGAAAAAAGCAGCCTTCTCGGTCTCGGCCCGGTTTAGGTAATACTGACGCCTCGATGAGTAATAGGTCGCCAGTCGCTGATAACACAAGTACATATCGTCTCGCCAATTTCCTGTTCCGACATTTTTTCCTAAGCGCGACTCAGTCTCTAGAAGCGCGAGCAAAAATGCCGGACGAATCCCCGCACCGATGGCCGCAAGTTGAGCGTATTTTACAGCATCTTCGGCTGTTAATCCTCCCTGAATAAGAAACTGAATCTGCGCTCTTATGGCCTCTATGTCCTTCTGCGATTTCTTGACCAATTCCTGATATTTTGATTCCTGACCCTTGGTATCTTTCAACAGCCTGTCCTTCTGCGTTTTAAATTGATCCAGGTTCCGCTTGTTGAGCTGTTCCAGACGCTGTTCCTGATCAAGCTCCGCTTTATATTCCTCTAGTTCCACTTTCTGAGTCTCCAGAGAAGCTTTCTGTTTTTTGATCGCATCGATAGTAGCTTTAAGATTATCATGATTCGTCCGAACGCTGTTTAAATCATTGAAAAATTCCGAGATGGTTTCGTTTTTAAGTAGAATATTGGTCAGGCTTTCCTGGTCATTTTTATAAACTACGCGCAAATACTGGGCCAATACCAATTGATCCTTGGCGATTTTCTGCTCGGCGGCTGCGATTTTCCCTTGCGTATCCCCGACTTGGAGATTTGTTTTACTGATCGAAATACCCAGGCTTTTTATTTCAAGGGCTATTTGGTTTATTTGGGCGTTAAGCGCGTTAATTTCGCCTTGCAGAGTTTTAGCCTTCGAGCGATTCTGGTCAATCTCTCGCTGATATTGCTCGATCTGGCGCTGAATTTCCTCAATTTGCCTGTTTTTATTGTTAATATCGTCTTGCACGGCCGCAAAAACGTCTAAAAACGGAGAAAAAACAAAAGCGGCAATAAGACCTATTGTGTATATCCGTTTCATATGCGCAATAAACATATGATATGATGAAAGCGTGCTAATCTCAAGACGGATATACAGCGTGTTTATTACCGGGATGCTGTTGTGCATGACCCGGGCAAGTCTCGCCGCGGACCAGCTTGGAGTTCCCAATGAAGGCTTGCCGACTGACCTGGCTCAATTGATCCAAGCGATATTCAGCTGGGCGATCAACATCATCGGTTTAGTCATTTTCGTGCAATTTTTCCGAGCCGGCTTTAAGTGGTTCAC
>MGJZ01000013.1:1528-8131 GCA_001794525.1 Candidatus Yanofskybacteria bacterium RIFCSPHIGHO2_02_FULL_50_12
TTCCGCCTGGCTGATTCTCAACACCATCAATCCTGATCTGGTAAAAAATACCTTTACCGTCCCTACCCTGCCGTAATGAAAAAACCCTGAATCAAGTTCAGGGTTTTTTCATTTTCTCCTTGAGTTGCTCGATAATGGTCGTGCCGAGCGGGTCTTTGCCTGCCTGTTCGGCAAGATAAAGCGCCGTATAGTGCGCGAGAAGATATGAAGATAATATCCCCTCCAACTCCGATGTCGCTTGCCATGGTACAATTTTAGTAGGAATATTTTTTCCCTCTAATATCTCCGCAACTGCGGCCATGCGCCTGGAAATCTCGGGAGATCCCTGGTCGTCAATGATTACAACTGCAAATCCAGCAGTCGCCGGACCGGCGGCTGCCGAAGAGCCGAAGCCGGAGATTTCGTTGTGTGCCAATTCCGGAAATCGATTGCAGAATGCGGGAATCTTCGCGGTTTCATTCAAAATCAGTTTCCAAGCATAGCCGAGCTCATTGAATCGCTCTGAAGTATAAACCAGGGGAATTCTGTTTCCGATAAACGCGGCTAGGGCCTTGCCTGCCGCATCGATCGGCTCGATAGTAATCGCCGCACAAGCCTTACGTTCTAGAATTTCAATATTCAACAAAGCCGCAAGAGCCAAAAAACCATAACCGGTCGATTCCCGGGCCACGGCACTATCGCTAGGAATCATCACGCCCGGTAATTGATTTTTTTGCATCAGATCTCCCAAAGCGCCGCCGGTAGTGATCACTGCCAAATTCAAATTCTGATCCAATGCTTCCTGGACTCCGCTCAAAGGCTCGTCGGTATCGCCCGAATATGAGCTGACAATAATCAAAGCTTCTTCAAGATGTTCCCGGCTGAATTTCGGCAAGCCGAAATCAGAATGAATCCGGATATCCAATTCCGGTTTATACATATTCAGCATATCCGGCGCCAGACGCGAGCCGCCCATAGCGAGCACTATGATTCGTTTAAACGGCCGCAGTCGTTCTTTGTTTTCTACAATAGGATCCCAAGAAAACTGAGTGAGGAAATGCTCTAAAATTTCTCGATAGGTCATCATCCTATTATATACCAAAGGGGGATACTTCCAAATTACACGGTTTCTTCCTCTTCGCCTTCTGCTTCCTCATCTTCTTCTTCGGTTTCAGTCGCATTACCCGGCACGTCAAGAGCGGTGTCTTCTAGCGTCTCAGAAACTTCAGTCGGATTTTCAAATGTCTCCGACTCGGACAGCATCTCCAAAGCGGAGATGATCTCGTCCGGCGCTCCTTTATCTCGGGCGTGCCGGATCAGATCGATCTTCTTCGCCGGGAATTCCATTCCTGCCAAATATTCTTGCACTTTCGCCGGATCTATTGCCATATTATTTTTTATTAAAACTTATTACTCAACAGCGTAAAGACCGGCGATGAATACGCTATGAATAATGCGACCAGAATGATTGCGATTTCAATGTAAAAACTCAATGCCGCTTTCGTCATGTATAGTTTCACGAATTGGAACCAGAACGGAAAAAACTTGGTCTCGGCAATGTGAAACTTCATGCCTCGATCTTTAATCGCGAAAATGTTGCTAGTGAACGGCCAGGCCCACATTACCCCATGTTGGATAGTATCGAGAAGAAAATGACTCCAGGAACCAAGCCAGACAAGTAACCCGGTATACTTTAAAAATGGATCCGAAGCGAAAAACCAAATAACCAATCCGGTAATCAACCACAGCATCGGCGCATGGGAATAATATTTGCGGTGGCTCGGATCGTCGTCAGTTATCGTGAAACGCTTCAAGCGGAAAAAGCTGTAAAAGCAATCCAGATCCGGCGCGAATCCGAAAAACGCACCGATGAAGGAAAGTTGTGCCATCTGAACGGAGGAGAATGAATGATCCGTAAACGCAAGGAGCGCTTGAGCCGTTAAAAAACCGGCGGCGATATGTCCGGGAGGAAGCATAAGATACTCTATATCATATCATGAGCCCATCAATCCAGTCCTTCGGATATAGAAATAAGTGATAATCACCGCAGCCGAAAACAAAACTGCCTGGTATAGTAAAGGCAATGTTCCCAGAAACGATAGGAAAAATGCGCCTGGGGCCACGCCGATGGCAGTGGCGGTGAGATATTTCCGATAGTTAATAGGCGTGAAGAGGCCGATCGCATAACTGGTCACATCCAGCGGCAGAACCAACCTGAAAAATACTACTCCCCAAAACAGGTGCTTCGGCAGAATTCGGCGGATCGATTCGAGTTTTCTGGCCGAAACGAGCCGCCGAACCCAGGGCCGGCCGAAGCGGTGGGCAAAAAAGAATGCCAGGAACGATCCTGCCACCCAGCCGATCATGGTAAAAAGCGTTCCCAGCCACGGACCCCACAGCCGGCCAGCGATAGGCACCAGGGCTAATGTCGATCCTGGCGCAAATACGACATCTATAATTTCAATGCTGATAAAAATGAATGGCCCGGCAACCGGATGAGCCAACGCGAAATCCTCCAGCGCGTCGAAATAGGCGTACGAAAAATAGGCCACTGCGACAAAGGCAGCTGCCAGCCCCAAGATAGTAAACCTCATCGTCCGAGGCCTCATATTCGCCGAGTCTTTATGCCTATAGCGAACAAAGCAGTGGAGGTGGCCGCGGAAAGGAGGCAGTACTGGCAAAATGCTTTCAGAAGGACAGCTTGGGCGAATACCAGCCATACTGACGCCGCGAAGCCCGCAATCGAGAGATACCAGAACCAGCGCAACGGGCGGGATTGCTGCGTAGCCATGAATAGTACCAATAAAAGAATCACCGCCGCATAGTAAAGGATACCGAATGCGGCGATTGGAACGCTTCCGACATAGGCGAATTTACTCGTCAAAACTTGTTCGCAGTCCCCGACCGCGCAGGGCGGCACGGCATTTGAGAGGCCTTGGATCGTCAGATACGTCGCATCAAAAAAGCCGATGATGGCCACGATAACGGCAACCACCAGAAGCCACCTAGGAATTAAGCGCTGATTCGATGAGCTGTTTGAAATGTTCATGGCTTTGGGGACGGATATACGCTCCGTTCAGGAAAAACGAAGGTGTGGAATCAACGCCGGAATTCTTGCCGCTTTGGGTATCTGCCTGGATGCGCGATCGCACTTCGCCGGAGGTAGCGTCAGTTTTAAATTTCGCGAGATCTAACCCGAGCTGCTCGGCGTATCCGTTGAAGATATTTGTTGGATCGGAAGCGGTTTCCCAGTCTTTTTGGTGCTCAAATAACATATCGTGCATTTCCCAGTACTGCGCCTGCTTGCCCGCGGCTTCAGCCGCATATGCGGCTTCAGCCGCATTCCGATGCTGCGGCAACGGGAAGTGGCGATACGCGAATACCATCCGGTCCCCATATTCTTGTAAAAGCTGTTTTACAATCGGGTGGAAAAACCCGCAGGCGGGACACTGATAATCGCCGTATTCGACCAGCGAAATTTTGGCAGTCGATGGATTGCCGAGAATATGGTCGGAGGCGTTAATCGGCTGGGAAAGAATCGCCTGCCCCGGCGGATTCTGCATCACTTTGTAGATGCCAAATCCGAGAATTCCCAGGATAATAAGGGTTATGCCGCCGACAATAAAGGAGATGCGCATCTAAATAGTATAGCTTTTTTGCTATATAAATTCAACCTAAAAGGGGTCGCCTGAGGCGACCCCTTTTAGGTTTTAGAGTTGATTGAGATCCTGGTCAATTTCTTGGAACTCGGCGTCAAGGTCGCTGGTATCCACTTCTTCAAGAGCGCGTAGATCATTTCGCGTATCCTGGTCGATCGTAGGTGTAGCCGTTGGGGAGATAGTCGGCGCCTCCGCGTAATCCTTGGTCATATTCCAGATCAGGAATCCGACCACGCCGACGATAATCAATGCGATGATACCGAACAATGCCGCCTTTTTGCCGGAGTCGTGAGAGACCGGCGGTTGGTCCTGTGGGGCAGGCATAGGGAATTGATTTGGAGTGTTTTCCATGGTTATTCGCTAGGGGTTGCCTGTGGTGAATTAGTTGGTGACTGACGAGGTACTTTGCCAAGATCGACCGCAGCCTTCCTCACTGCTTCGCCGGCGGCTTTTACTGAATCTTTTACTACTTTCAAATCAGCATGCAATGCCTGGCGAGCTCTTTGAACGGCTTGCTTCAATCCTTCTTCAGTGGCGACTTCGATAGTATAGGTTTTTCCGGCTTGAGCGGCAATAGCTTCTTTCGCCTTGGCAATGGCATTCGTGGCCGCGTCAATGTCCGCTCGAACGGTTGAAACATCCGCGCCGGCCGTTTCGGCTTTGCTGGCCCGTTCAGCGATGCGGTTTAAAATCGAAGAGAGCTTTTCAAGCGAGTTGGCAAAGTGATTCAGCATCCGCTGATTCAAGGCGTCAATATTCTTGTCAATTTTTTTGACTGCCTCAACTTTCCGCTCGTCTTTAATCTTCGTGAGACGCTCCTTCAGCTCGGCTTCTTTTGCCTTAATGCGCGTTTGAGCCTCTTTGCGCTTGGTTTCGATTTGGGATTTAAGTTCTTTTCTTTTTTCCTCCAGGTCGGCACGCACTGCTTGAGGGTCTACTTTCCGCTCTTCTTTAATGGCCCGAATATCTTGCTTCGCTTCAGTTTTTATTTCCCGTACCGTATTTTGAGTTTCTTTTTTAATATCTTGAACTTCTTTACGAATAGCTGGTTTTACGGTTTGCCTTACAGGTTTGCTTCCATGCGTAGGAGTTGGCTCTTCAGCGTGAGCAGAAAAAGTAAAAGCAAAAATAACCGCTAACATTAGATACGTTATTTTCATATCTTAAGTATAAAGCCCCAACATGAAGATGCAAGAGGACTTATACACCACTGTCTAGAGGCTTAGCCTCTAGAGTTAATCAATGAAGGTGAGGGCTTTTCCTCGCTTCGTGCCGCGGCCCGTGCGGCCGATGCGATGGATATAGTCCTCGTACGTGGCCGGGAGATCGAAATTAATGACATGGCTGATGTCGGCGATGTCCAAGCCGCGGGCGGCAACGTCCGTCGCTACGAGAATCTTGACCCGGTTGTCTTTGAACGAACCCAGCGCGCGCTGGCGCTTGGAATGATTCTTGTCGCCATGAATCGATTCGACTTTGAGCCCCCGTTCGGCCAATACCATCGATAGCTTTTCCACTCCGTGCTTCGTGCGGCCGAAGATTAGCACTTTGTTGAATTCGGCCTGAATCAACAGGTCGTGCAAAACATTAATTTTATTGTTGCCCTGGATTCTAACCACATCCTGATCAATCGTATGAGCGGTATCACGGGTTTTTACTGAGATGGAAACCGGTTCGCGGAGAAATTCTTTGATCAAGCCCTCGATTTCCCGTGAAATCGTAGCGGAGAAAAACAAGGTATGGCGACCCGGCGGCATGCCTTTCATAAGAAAGCGCATGTCGGCGATGAAGCCCATGTCCAGCATCCGATCCGCTTCGTCCAATACAATCGTGCCAAAGCGAGAGAGAGTAATATGCCGGCGTTCGATCAAATCCTTCAGCCGGCCGGGCGTACCGATGATGACCTGATGTTTGCGGCGCAATTGAGAAATCTGCATACCGATGCTCGCACCGCCGATGCAGACGACCGAGAAAATACCCAATCCGCGGGTAAAGCCCCGAAGCTCCTGATCAATTTGAATCGCCAATTCCCGCGTGGGAACTACGATCAGCTGATGCTCGCTCGGATTCTTGAGGATTTTCTCAATAAGCGGGATTAGAAACGCGGCGGTTTTGCCGGTTCCAGTGTTAGCAATTCCGACGACGTCGGATCCGCGCAGGACATGCGGGATAATCTTGTCTTGGATCGGCGTCGGACTGACATAACCCTTGGCGACAATATTCCTTTTCAGCCGCGCATCAATCGCAAAATCCGCGAATTGATGTTCGGGCTTGAAATGTTCGGCGGCTTCAGTGATAACCGCGTTATTGACAAACTTTGAGAGGTCGAAAAACTGGCCGGTACCGGCTTTTTTCCGAGTCCGTGCGAACGGCCTACTACCTCCAAATGAGCGCGGTTTCCGACCAAAAGACTGCCTGCTGAAACTTCTAGTTGACATGATTACAGGAATTGAAATTCCTGTAAGAGACGATGCGATCGTTCAACCGACTAAGGAGATCAATTCAATATGATATAGCCATTATATACCCAAAATAACGGAAAGTCAATAGGCGTGAAGTTAATCGATTATTCACGCCTGCTCGCTACGCTTCAAACATGAATAAGATACGATCAATTGCGGTAGGGACCGCCTCACTCGGATTGCTCGCATTATGGTCAGGCCCCGCCTCGGCATATTATGGCGCGCCCTACGCGCAATATCATCAGCCGGGATATTCGTTTTCCGCATACCCGGGCCCATATTACCAGCCGGCCACGCCGTATTCGCCCCATATCTACCAAACTCAGGATCCATTCCGACAACTTCTCGGCGATCAATTGAGTCTTTTGAACAGCTTCCGCTATGTCCCCGGTCCGGTTCACCAGTATTTCTATCAGTACTACCAGCCGTACCACTATAGGCCTTGGTGGTAATCCTTACGAGGCTAAACCTCGTAAGATACAATAACGCCGATGCGATGCATC
>MGJZ01000013.1:8173-11572 GCA_001794525.1 Candidatus Yanofskybacteria bacterium RIFCSPHIGHO2_02_FULL_50_12
ACCCAGTCATGGGCTATTGCTTGCTGGGCCGCTTCTAATGCAATGCGACCGGCGCAGATTTCGTCGCGCAGATACACTGCGGCGATATTTTTTTCCCGGAAACCGGGCCGCGGTTCGCCGCGGACCGGCGATAAGTTCGCAATATCATTGCTGCCGCCGATCGCGAGCGGAACGAGATGATCCAACTCGTAGGTACCGAATGGCGGCGGATACGCGATGCCATACGATCGGTAGACTTGTTTTTTTAAACTCACTGATACGTCCCGTACTGTTTTGCTGTACCCTGATACGCAGATGTCATCCAGGGTTTTATCAGAAAACACGGCTCCGGGCGTGCATTCAGGATCAGGCAGGGGTCCGAGCGGCTTGCACGCGCTATCTTGAGTCCGCGAGCCGATCGGTTCCAAGAGTTCTTCAAAAATAGTCGGCGTCGAGACGCTGGCTAACTGGCCAGCGGGAGAAAGCGGCATTGATCCCGGCCGCGTGTTATAAAATATGCCGATTAGTAGGGCCAGAATAAAAATCTTCTGCCACGCAGTAAGTTGTCGCATAATTAAAGAGTCGCGGGTATTTCCTGCAATTCCGGCGAGGCTGGCGCGACTTCGCAGCGCTGATCAATCGGATCGAATATCGATTGTTCAAGCTGTTCACCGGACAAAAGTTGAGAGATTCTTTTCCCGCCATAGATCGATGGCAAAATCCCAACTCCGTTGCAGCCAAGATTGTACATCAGGACCGGATTGCAGGGTTCGAAGCCGATGCGACGAATGCCATTAGGCGTATAGCCCATCAGGCCATGCCAGCAGAAAGCATACTCCGTCCCACCCTCCGGATAATTCTTATAGTTGTCAATTAAAAAGGAATCGATAATCTCGCGCATCTCTTCATTGCACAATTCCTGCCGAGAATACAGAGCCTGATTCGGCAGTACTTTCTCCGGTCCGCCTGTGCATACTAAGTTATCAGTTCCGTCTTTTTCGTGAGGCCGGCGAGTAAGGTAAAAATATCCTTCGCCCGTCGGATCGTCTGGATGCTCTCGGACTTTAGGGAAGTAGCTTATTGTTATAGGCGGACTGGCGAGGGGTTCGATATACCCGGCCATATAGCCGATTCGGCCAAGCACTAAATGATGGAATTTAGTATCGATATCCGCGCCAGCCTCGTTTTTTATGTGAAAATTTTCGAATCCGTTCGTACACAGTAAAATGCGTTCGGCAGTTACTTGGTGGCCGAGAACTTCGACACCCCCGATTCCTTCCTTAAGCACGACCCTGGAAACAGGACTTTCTTCGAATAAATCAAACCGGCCGCGATGCTTTGCTAAAAGATAGCCAACAAGCTCTTCAGTAAACAAGGCGCTGTTGAGACAGCCCTTTGGCTGCGCGACCGCGGCAATATATTCGTCTTTTTTGGCTTCCAAAATAGACAGAATATCGGATTGAGGAACGACCGAATAAAACTTTTTGAACTCTCCAGGAATTGAGTGTTCAATTCCTGACTCATCCGAAATCATGATCGGATCCGGAATTAATCCCCCGGTTGCGCGGCATGACGCATTCTTCAATTCTGCCAGCAACTGATCCTCGTTTGTAAATCCGGTATATCCGGTAAATCGGTATAGCGGAGTTTGCAGTCCGGTTTCGGAATAAATTTCCTCCAATATAAGCCAGGCTGATTCAATTGACTTCTGGCCGCTAATCGCGGCTTCCAATCCAAACTCTGCGACGATATCAACCAGAGGACGTTCAAAGTGCCCTGTAATCTGACCCGCATTATGTCCAGTGGCTCCGTGAGCTATCCTGTCCGCTTCCAAGAGCACTACATCCTTGTCGGTATCGCGAAGCGTAAAATATGCGCTGACTACACCGGCGATGCCGCCGCCGACGATAGCGACGTCAGTTTTGAGATCTTCGCCGAGCGGAATCGCCGGCCGCGTCCGATTGAGCTGTTTTATCCAAGGAGAATAATTGGGAATCACTTCCCTATCTTACCAGAAAGTCTTTCCACAATCTATTCGACGATCAGCGTGCCTTTCATGCCCAGCTGGCGATGATTCCCGACCGAACAGTAATACTCAAATGATCCTGTTTTGTTAGCGACGAATTGGACAGTCGCAGTCGAACCGGCGCCGATCACCGGCGTACGGGCGTTAAATTCATCAATTGTCCAGTCATGGTTGCCCTGATTATTTTTGAATACGATCCTAACCGTGTCGCCTTTCTTGACTCGAATTTCAGTCGGTGTGAAAGAAAACGCTACGCCGGTTACATTAAACGTTTTTATGCCGACCGAAATGATCGGGGTCGGCGTCTTGGTCGCAGTTCCTTGCGGCGAGCCGGTCGGCGAGCCGGTCGGACTTACACTCGCTTGCGGTGAGCTTGTCGAATCTGGACTGACTGAAACTGTCGGCGATTCAGTAGCCGACATCGGACCCTCGTCATTTCCAAACCACACAATCCCCGCAATCGCAACAATAGCAATCACCGCACCAAGAATGATTTTTACGCTCATATTTGCATTATTAAACCTTTATTATGAATAATATCTAAAGTTCAGAAATCTTCAATCCTCCGATCAGTTCCATCAACGCTGGCTGATTAATCCGCCAATCGCTCTCCAAATACTTGGTCAGCTCCACAGTCGTGGACGGACGGCCGGTCGTTTCCTCAAACCATCTTGTCGCCGTACCGAAATAATCCCATTCGTCATAATAGTCATAGCCGCTCTTGGCCGCATACCAGCTGGAAAGTTTTTTTGACACGTCGCTCAATTCCGGCGACACCAAGGCACCGCGGGCGTGAAACGCGATCAGCGCGGCCGGCTGATAACGTTCGACGACATCGCGTATGATCCTGCTCTCCGGTTCCGAAAACGGCTCCGGCCCGGCATAGGTACCGCCAGATCCATAATGCTCCCATTTGGCCGTCGGGAAATTCAAATTCAAATTAACGCCGTTCGCATTGGATTTATCGATCCGATCGATAAATCCATCTGGATTGGCCATAGGAATCACGACCAATTTTTTATTTTTCGATACTAAACTTGGACTGGCAATAACCTCCTCAATGAGTTGCGTGAGGAGATCGGTGGTACCCATTTCATTGCCATGTATTGACCCCAGCATCAGAATTACCTCTGTGCCACGACCGATCTCATACCCCTCAATGGCCCGGCCGGCTACCGACTGGCCAAACGTATGCTTTTGAAGGAATGGGGGCACCGGAGTGGGGGTGGGTTCTTCTGAAACCGCATTCGAATTCCAGTTAAACCAAAAAACTCCCACCACAAGGAGCGCCAGAGCAGTCGCGAACATCTTATTGCGTCTGAGCGTATTCAAGTCAGTAATTCAATTACACGATTCTATTCGGAAGAATCTATGAAGATAATAAAGATTCCAGG
>MGJZ01000013.1:11656-12027 GCA_001794525.1 Candidatus Yanofskybacteria bacterium RIFCSPHIGHO2_02_FULL_50_12
TATATTCGATATTTTCCGCAATCGGGATGATTCTGTCTAAGCTGATCAGCAAATGGGGGCAGAAGCTCTATGTAAAAATGCTCCATGCCGATATGCTTGATTACTTCCTTTCTAAGACGCTTTACTTTAGCTGTAACTGACTCAGGTGTTTGTGGGATCTGCTCGCTCATATATTGCATTATATGCAAGGGCTTCAAACCTCACAAGCCCGTTCGAGTTGTCAACAGTGTCAAGTTGACTGTGGACACAGAGAATTATTATAATGGCTATATGGAACCATTCGGCCACCCGGAAGCACAACAAGGCGAAGTATTTTTCACCAACGCCACCGCCCGGCAGTTCAAAATGATGCGCTGGCAGACCAAGCGCAG
>MGJZ01000013.1:12076-12846 GCA_001794525.1 Candidatus Yanofskybacteria bacterium RIFCSPHIGHO2_02_FULL_50_12
TGGTACCCTGTTTTTCTACAGAAAGAAGAGCTCGATAACGTTAAAGCCGATCTTATCGTAGAGCGCAAAACTTGGCGGCAAGTGATGAGTCAGTTAAACTTAGACCCTAACTTTTAACCATATGCATACTATCCAAGAAAAGATCCTTAAGATATCCGCGGGCCGCAACCTAGCCGACATGAGTCTTCGGGAAATCGGCAAGCTTATCGGCGAGCCATCAGCCCAGAAGATCAAACACCATCTTCTGCAACTGGAGAAGAACAGCCTCATTCAAATGGACCGCCTGGCCAAAGTCATGGTCAAAACTCGCCCAGGTCAGCTGTACCGCAGCGCGCTTATGGCCGTGCCGATTCTCGGCTCGGCCAACTGCGGGCCGGCTACTATCTATGCCGAGGAGAACGTTGAGGGATACCTCCGTATTTCAGGCAAGCTCCTGACCAAGAAAAAGGACGTATTCGCCATAAAAGCTTCGGGCTACTCGATGAACAAAGCCAATATCAACGGCGAATCCATCGATGACGGCGATTATGTCATCGTCGACCCGTCTTATCGATCAGTGAAGAACGGCGACTACGTATTGTCGATCATCGATGGCATGGCTAATGTCAAGCGTTATTTCGAGGACAAGGAGAACAAACGCATCATCCTCCTGTCGGAATCAAGCGCCAGCGTGTCCCCTATTTTCATCCATTACGATGACCTCGACAGCTACCTCGTTAACGGCAAAGTCATCCAAGTCGTCAAAAAACCTAAAAACACCTGGTCCAAGT
>MGJZ01000014.1:0-1116 GCA_001794525.1 Candidatus Yanofskybacteria bacterium RIFCSPHIGHO2_02_FULL_50_12
CGAAGTGGCCAATAAAGTTCCTGGCGTGCGTTGCGGATTGGCGATTAACAAAGATCAGATCAAAGCCGCACGGCATGACGACGACATCAATTGCCTGGCTTTGGCATCCGAACATACTTCGGAAGAAGACGCCAAGGAGATCGTCAAAATATTTCTAGATACCGAATTTGCAGACGAAGACCGCTATAAGCGCCGTATCCACCAGATCGAAGACATCGAAGATGAATTTTGAGAAACCAAATACGCCAGAAGAAGAGACAAGAAGTCCGCGGCTGCGCGAATTGATCAAACTATCCTTGACGGAGACATTTGCATCGAGTGTGGTGCAAGTGAAAAATAATGCCATTGAGACAGGATTATCGCTATCTGCCCAAGCCGGACTTATTTTCATGTTTTTAAATCGCAACATAAGTGATTTGCAAACATACATTGATCTTCCAGGAACTGACGAAGTCGCGTTTATCGATAAAAGACTAGTCGCGCTCATTTTGTCGCATGCTCTTGTGAAGTCTGGATCCAAGCTCAGGGAATATTTATCATCTCATGGACAACATCAACCAACTATTGAACCAGCTGTTTAATCCTTTAGAAAGAGAGTCCATAGAATCCGACGTGGCGCTATCCGTCGGCGGAATTATTGTTGAAAAAATTAGAGCAGTGTTGGGACCTGACCACGATTCTTTTTTGGACATGCTTGCACATGAAAAAGTTGATGAGGCTAAACAGCTGCTCATTTTAAAAGGTATTGATTTACGCCAGATTTTTAAAGAAGCAATTATCAAATCGGGCGATGTTTTGGCAAAAAGTATTTCAGAAAAAGTTGATACTCTACAATGATCGAAGATTTACGCCATATCATTAAAGGGGAATTATCAGATAGTGATCTTAATTTAAAAAAATACAGTAGAGATGCGAGCATTTTTGAAGTTACACCCGAATTGATCGTTTATCCGAAGGACACCGATGATCTCAAGAAATTGGTTTTGTGGACAGTAAGCCAAAAACCAAACCACCCCACACTATCACTGACGGCCCGATCGGCTGGCACTGATATGTCCGGCGGGCCACTGAATGATTCGATTATCATTGATTTTACGCGGCACTTCAGCCGCGTTC
>MGJZ01000014.1:1140-7621 GCA_001794525.1 Candidatus Yanofskybacteria bacterium RIFCSPHIGHO2_02_FULL_50_12
GCGTATCCTGCCTCGCGAGAAATTTGCACGATCGGCGGCATGGTAGCCAATAACTCCGGCGGCGAGAAATCATTGAGTTATGGCAAAACTGACCGATACGTCCAAAACCTAGAAGTCATTCTTTCTGACGGCAATAGTTGTGTCTTGGAACCGCTCGCGCTGGCTGGGCTTGAGGAAAAAAAGAGGCTCGAAACATTCGAAGGTAAAGTATACAGGGAGACCCACGATCTTATAAAGGCAAATTACGATTTGATTCAGCGAGCAAAGCCCGATGTCTCCAAAAACTCGGCGGGCTATGCATTGTGGAATGTTGAACACGATGGAATGTTTGACCTCACGAAAATATTTGTCGGTTCCCAAGGCACACTCGGCCTGATTACGAAGATTAAACTCGGGCTGATCAAGCCCAAAAAATATTCAAAGCTTCTAGTTATATTTTTGAACGATTTAAAGCCGCTCGGCGACTTGGTCAACGAAGTGATGAAATTCAAGCCAGAAAGTTTCGAGTCCTATGACGACAAAACTTTACGTCTTGCGTTGAAGTTCTTTCCACGCCTGAAAGGATATTTCTGGAAGTTTTTGCCGGAATTCTGGATGCTCCTGACCGGCGGGATTCCAAAATTAGTATTACTCGCGGAAATTACCGACGATAATGAATCGGAAGTCGATCGAATCTTAAAGGATTTGGAACAGGCGGTACACTCTCGATTCAAGGTGCGGACCCACATCACATCTTCTCAAGCGGAAGCTCAGAAATACTGGGCTGTTCGCCGAGAGAGCTTTAATCTTCTGCGCAATCATGTCGGAAACGAGCATACCGCGCCGTTCATCGACGACGTTATCGTTCATGTTGATCAGCTTCCAGAATTTTTGCCGAGACTAAACGATCTGATTAGTCAGTATAAAGGGCTGATGTATACCATCGCCGGCCACGCGGGCGACGCGAATTTTCACATCATCCCGCTTATGGACTTCCGCAAGGAGGAAAATCGTCGAGCAATTCCCGAACTTTCAGAGAAAGTATACGACCTGGTAATCAGTTTAAAGGGATCCATCACGGCCGAGCATAATGACGGGCTGATCCGCACGCCATACCTGGAGAAAATGTACGGCCGCGAGGTAGTCGAACTATTCAAAAAAACAAAAGAAATCTTCGACCCGCTTAATATTTTCAACCCCGGCAAAAAAGTGATGGTACCGAAAGAGCAAGCCTATATTAAAGAGCATATTCTACAATCATGATAGAGGTTGTACCCGCGATACTGGCAAAAACCAAAGAGGAACTTGAATCTGCCATAAAGAAAATAGAATCGCACGCGGAGCGGGTACATTTGGATGTGCTCGACGGTGCTTTTACTGGAGCTAATAAATCGATTCACTATTATGAGGAGTTGGAAGCGATTGAAATTAAACTAAAATTAGACATTCATCTCATGGTTACTTATCCGCAGGAGATCGTACCGCAATGGCTCATGAATCCGAATGCTGATCGGTTCTGGATCCATGTCGAGTCTCAAGGAAATCTCGCCGATTTATGCCTGGAAATTCGAGGCCAAGGAAGAAAGGTCGGTATGGTTATTAACCCCGAGACTCTCAGCGGCACGGTTCTTGAATACCTGCCCATGATAGACTATATTCAATTCATGACCGTGCATCCTGGTTCGTACGGCCGGCCGTTTCTGACAGACATGCTGGATAAGATTTCAACATTCCACGAATCGCATCCGGATCTGATTATCGCGGTTGACGGAGGTATAAATCCGGAAACAGTGCATATGGTTCATGGCGCCGGCGCGGAGATTGCAGTATCCGGCAGCTATATCATGAACAGTCCTGATCCAGCAAAAGCCCTTACGGAATTAAAAGACGGTTTTCAATAATTTATGTTTGACGTTATCGTTATCGGTTCGGCCTCGCGAGACGTATTTATTAATTCGGCTGGCTTTACGATCATCAAAGGGGAACAATTTGCCACCGGACAAGGGTTATGTCTTCCGCTCGGCTCAAAATTAGAGATTAAGAAGCTTGTCTTAACGACGGGCGGCGGTGGTACGAACACGGCTGTAACCTATGCTCGGCAGGGATTCAAAGCCGCGTGCATCGGCGTAGTGGGAACCGATCCGAACGGCACTGCAATTTTGGATGATTTGGAAAAAGAAGGTATCGATACGCAATTTTTCCAAAAACACGATGACGACATCACTGCTTACTCGCTGATTCTAGTCCAAGATGGCGGCGAGCGGACGATCTTGTCGTATAAAGGCGAAGGCCAGCACTTTACGACGACCGCCGTGCCGTTTGACCATTTGCAGTCGAAATGGCTTTTCCTCGACAGTCTTGGTGGACACTATGACTTGCTCAAGAGCGCGGTAGAATGGGCTACCCAAAATAACGTAAAGGTCGCGACCAATCCCGGATCAAAGGAACTTAAACATGGCTTGGAGAAATTAAAACCCTTGCTTGCAGCGGCGGATATCGTAAGTATGAATCAGGAAGAAGCGGCGGGCTTGTTGGGCGTACCCTTCGACGACGTAGAACAGATTTTTACTAAAATGGATGAAATCGTGAAAGGAATTTTCGTCATGACGCGGGGACATGATGGCGTCATGGTATCGGACGGTACTGATCGTTATAAAGCAGGCGTGCCGGATTCTCCGATTGTGGAGCGAACTGGCTCCGGCGACGCGTTGGTGGCCGGCTTTGTCTCTGAATATATGCGATCAGGAGACATTGAAAAAGCGATCCAGTTGGCGACTGCAAATGCGTCATCAGTGGTCACCCAATACGGCGGCAAGGCGGGTATTCTGAAGACAGGCGACATGGGTCCCTGGCCGTTAGTAGAAGTAAGTATTAGTCCAAGAACAAAGTGATTGGCAACTAATACTTATCCGCCCCTGGCGGATCTATAAATATGAATTCGTACGAAAAATTAAGTCTGATCCTCAACACCTCGCCGGAGGTGCTTTCTGATTTGGATCAGAAGATGTCTATCGCATCTGGAAAGTCGGGGGTGATGGACATTGTGTCAAAGGATAATGACGATCGGGTTAGTCAGGTGCTTGCTGACTTGGGTTTAAACCGAGATGTGACTGCCGAAGAAGTGTATGGTGCATTAACACAGCATTTGATTCGGATCGATAGACAATTATTTGAACTACTTGGTCAGCCAGACCTTTCAAATTTTTCAGGCGATGCTGGAAAAATTCGCGATCTGGCGTTGCAGGTATTTACGCCGCCCAACGGCTTTTTCATCAAAAAAGAAAAAGTCGTCGAATTGCTTGAGAAACAGCCGCCGCAGTCATTACTTGACCATTTCGGATATGCGAATGTTGCTGAATTGATCGAGAAAGAAGGATTCGAATCCGTCGTGGCCGCCTTACGATTCACCCAGACCACCGAATGGATGCATCAGTTCTTCGATGTGGCATATTCTGGACTTACTCCCGAAGATTTTGAAGATCGCGAGGTAGAGGTCATCGTCCTTGATTCCAAGTGGCTGGAGATTGCCCAAAAATTCATCGGGAAGAAATTCCATAATGTCAGCCATCTGAAAGAATTCGGTGTCATTTTCATCAGCCCTGATCCAATTGATCAGCCAGGGGAGACATTGCGTATGTTCGTCCTCCTGTTGCACTATCTCCATGAGGTGCCGTTTTACAGCAGCCTGTTTAGAAAGTTCCTGCACTATGCTGATTTTGTAGCGAAGCTTCAATCGTTGCTTCGCGGCGATGTATTGGAAGCAGAGGATGCAAAAATCAAAACTCAAAACGGAAATTGGCTGGTGATCCAGCGTTATCTAGCTAAAGACGATACCAATGACCCTCGCTTGGCTATGCCACACGTTGATCCAGAAGCGGAGCATTGGTGGCTGGTCTCCAAAAATTTCCGGAAGCTCGCAGAAGTGATGGGAGATACCGAACCGTTTAACATTGCCCGATGGGCTGACTTGGATTTTGTGGGGGATTTCTTCAAGTCGGCTGATGGTTCGGAGAGGCTGGTCAGCTTTGGTGTGGTAGACTTAATCATGTCCATGGTGAAACGGGGCGAAGTCAAATATCTCTACCATCAACAAGAAGCTCTGTGGAATCGCATTTTCGTGGAATACTTGGGACGCGATATGATGAATCAACTGATTGAAGATAATATCATTAAAGGATATATCGAACTATGACGCTAAACGATTTTCTTAAAGAAGCGCGAGAGAAGAAGCAGGCGATCGGGCATTTTAATTTTGCGACCGAAGATGTGTTAAAAGCGATCGTGTCGGCGGCCAAGGAATCGGGAGCGCCCTGTGTGATTGTCGGTACTTCCGAAGGCGAGGCAGAATTCGTAGGGATGAAAGAGGCGGTGGCCTTGGTTCGAGCAGTGGCTGACGATTTCCAATACCCAGTGTTTTTGAATGCTGACCATTTCAAATCATTCGAAAAATGCAAAGTTGCTATCGATGCCGGCTATGATTCAATAATTATCGACACTTCAAGGCTAAGCCTTGAAGAAAATAGGGCGGCGGCCAAGCAGGTGGTTGAATACGCCCGATCAATTAATCCCAATATTTCTGTAGAAGGTGAGCTTGGGTATTTGAAAGGTTCTTCAGAGGTTCAACAAAAGATTGAGATCAGTACGGATGATTATTCAAAACCAGAAGAAGTAGCTGATTTTATCGCGCAAACCGGGGTGGATCGGATGGCAGTCGTATTCGGAAATATCCATGGCATTGTAAAGGAAGTAGTATCAGCCCCGACGACTGAAAGTGTCGGGGTCCCGACCGAAGCGTCGGGAGA
Organism: Candidatus Yanofskybacteria bacterium RIFCSPHIGHO2_02_FULL_50_12; assembly: GCA_001794525.1. Lineage (GTDB taxonomy): Bacteria > Patescibacteriota > Minisyncoccia > 2-02-FULL-40-12 > GWA2-44-9 > MGJZ01. The sequence goes on from MGJZ01000014.1 coordinate 5,922, forward strand.
AGAAAAGCTCGATATCGATCATTTTTCCAAAATCGTCGCAGCTGCTCCGAATGCATACTATGTACTTCACGGCGCTTCGGGACTAAAGGACGAAGACGTGAGGGCCGCGATTCAGGCGGGCATTACAAACGTCCACTTCAATACTGAACTCCGGGTGGCGTATCACGATACTCTTGAAAAGACGATGCATGATAATCCGACCGAAACCACGCCTTACAAATACCTCGGTCCAGCTGCAGAAGAAGTCAAAAACCTAGTCCTCCAGAAACTTGCACTCTTCAAGTAGTTATGGTATAATTAAAACTTAGCTCCTTAAAAACGCCTAACGTTTTGCCTTGTCAGCCTAACTGACATTGATCTAGGAGCATTGGAGAGTGTGATGTCTGAAAATGATTCGATGTGGCCAGTAGGAGTATTTTTGGGTCTACTGGTTTCTTTTGCCTTGGTAGCCATTCTTGGAAGTTTCTCTTTGAATGGTGAACCGATATTCAAAACTGGACTGCTCCTTCTCCTCACCATCTTGTTCGTGGCTTCGTCATGTGTTGTTGGAGCTTCTGTTGTGAAGATTTTCGAGTTGAGGAAGGATCTCGAGCTGGCGAAGCGGTTCATCAAGGCCTTCTTCCGCAATGCTGAAGGCGAGCCCATCGTACTTCGGCATTTGGGCTATTACGCTGAAGCGGTGCGACTGGCCGCAGAACATCAGCGCATCCTTCACACTAAGGGACTTGAAGGCGTCGGTATCCATCCTTCTGGTAATCCGGAAACGCTAGAGCATCAGAGAAAAGAAGCAGAGAAAGAAGCCAAGAAACAGTTTGAAAAGAATCAGAGCTTTTTCTACACTGCCTATGACGATCTTCTGGCCCTTCAGGACGCCGGCTGGTATCCGACCATGGTCCAGGGGACCATGGTCCCGGGAAAGAACCACCGAAACTGGAAGCACTGGCTTCCCAAGGCTGACTCCGAACCGGCTGTCTGATCTCACTCCTCGAGCGCGCAAGCGCGCTCGAGGAGTTCTTTGTATGAACTTGTGCTCTGGCCGCTTTTCTGTTAATATATGAAGGCTTAATTTCATGATTGCTCAAGCCCATAAAATCGAGTTGAACGCCGAACTCCGGGTCATTATGGGTCGGAAAGTACGTTCATTGCGCCAAACCGGCTTTGTCCCGGCGGTTTTGTATGGCAAAGGCCAGGAGCCTATCTCGTTGCAGGTACCGGCTAAATTGTTTACTAAGACCCTCAAAGAAGCAGGGGAATCCACCCTTGTGTATTTGAATGTTGCCGGCAAATCCTACCCGACCATTATCCATGACGTAGCTCGCGATGCCGGTTCGGATGAGATCATCCACGCTGATTTTTATAAAGTAAACCTCTCGGAGAAGATTAAGACTAAAGTACCGGTCGTATTCGAAGGCGAATCGCCGGCTGTGAAGGATGCCAAGGGTATCTTTGTCCGTAATGTGAATGAAATCGAAGTCGAGGCGTTGCCGCAGGACTTACCGCACGAAATAACGATCGATATCTCGATATTGAAAAATTTCGGCGACCAGATTCTACTGAAGGACATCAAACTCGGTTCCAAGATCGAAGTTCAAGGCAATCTGGATGAAATCGTGGCTACGGTCCAGGAACCGCTGTCCGAGGAACAACTCAAGCAGATGCTTGAGGGTGACACCAAGACCGTCGAAGACGTCGAAGTTATC
>MGJZ01000014.1:7653-8064 GCA_001794525.1 Candidatus Yanofskybacteria bacterium RIFCSPHIGHO2_02_FULL_50_12
GAAGAAGGAAAATGGTAAAAAGCAGACAAGTTTCTTTAGCCGGCGCGCGAGCAGGCCGGATGGTCACTGCCCAGGAGCAAAAACAACGTCTCATGGATCTTGCTCTTGCTCCGTTTCGGTCTCATGTGCCCAGCAGGACTCGATTCGAAATTCGTCGACTCCGGTCAAATGAGCACGGAGGTTCCTATATTGCCTTTGGAGATAATCCGCGCTTGGCGGTTCTCATCTCGGGCCGGCCGTTCTGTCAGTACGTCTCCCTTTCTATCATCGATCGATCAAATGAGCATCGAGCCTTCTGTCGTTACCTGGGCAGGCTCATTAAGGACGACGAAAGCACACCGACGTGTCTTCTGAGTCTTGCTTCCCATCCCGTCGAGCTCCTTATTTCTGCAAGCGGGGAAAAAGGAGAAC
>MGJZ01000015.1 GCA_001794525.1 Candidatus Yanofskybacteria bacterium RIFCSPHIGHO2_02_FULL_50_12
GGTGATGCCGGGGATGTTCGCTGCCTTCAGGTCGTTGGCCGACATGAGCTTGAGGTTCGCATCGGCCTCGACCACGTTTCGAAAACAGACGGCATAGGCACCATCCTTGGACGTCCTATCCGAGATGACGATCTCGTCCAGGCTCTGGTCGGTCCACTTCCAGGTCCTGAACCTCTCCAGGCACTTCTGGAACAGACGCTCGGGGGTCATGCCCTTCGCGACAATGATCGTCCGGCTGAAGCCTTCATGCACGGGGATCTTCAGCGTGGAGAAGTCGTGCTCCTCGCCGAACACCTCGCGGTAGAAGTTCGCCCAGTCGAGCGACGCGTCGGGCGCGATCAGGCCGGGGTGGGTGCAGCGCTCCTCGGTTGCCTCGAACGGATTGCGATGTTCGACAACTGCCTGGAGGTGATCCAGGGTGAGACCCCCGCGACCGAGCTGGCCGTTGATCTCACGCATGATGTTCGAATACTTGTCCCAGTCCAGCTTCAGATCTGGACTCACGACCATATGCTTTGGCATGGCCGTCTCCTTATTTTCAACGAGCGGAACTGCCCGTCGGAAGCCCCTATTTCAGAGCTCCATCGTATCCCCTAATTATACTCCTTTTTGGACGAAAAGTCAAATCCCGCTTTTTGGGCGGGATTTGACTGACTCTTATGAGTCTAGCCAGGTGGCTCAAGAGACCAGACTTGACACTACCTATGGTATATCAAAATCTATATGAAAGTCAAATGAGGCTGTTGATTTCTTTTTTCCTGGACCAGAGGGGAATCGAACCCCCAAGACCCAGGTGTCAAGTCTGGTCTTGTCACCTGACCGGGCCCAGGTAGTTTAATTATACATTATCTGAATTTAATTTTGAATTGGAGGTCCTTGGAGAATGTGTCGGACCAAGAGTAATTCGAGTTAGTGCGCTCAAGCAGAGGATGTGATTCGGTAGGCGTGAGGCCTTCCGGTTTGGCCATCGAGAAATCGAAATCCTTTATTTCCAAGCCCGGCTGTTTTTGGACATATAACTCATAGGACTTCTGGTTAAGCACATTTGGCACTCGGTATTTCAATGTGACTGTTTTAGATATGCCCGGATCAGTGATCAGCCAAAAGCCAAATTCAGCCTTACCTGCTTCTCGATAGGTAGTCACACCCCGAGAATTGTCTACATGAACGTTCTTTTCAAAGTCAACCAGATCGGGGTCAGTCTTAAAACTGCTATGGCGATAATCAACGAGAGGCTTGTAGCTAGGCTGATCGTTGCCGCTGATGGATTGAAATACAGCGTTCTCAGGTACCAAGACCCGTACATAGGCAGGGTTCTGCTTGTTATAGAACCCGTATTTTAGTTTTCCGCCCGTGTGCTGACGCGCGATAGTAATTGTATGGACTGCATCATCACCAGTAAACTGGGTATCCACTGCCAAAGCCGTGTCAGTCACTGCGTCAGTCTTGGAACCCTTGATATTGGACAGCGTGACCATCAAATAATCACCAAGAGTCTGATTCACTTGGCCTCCAAAACCTTCAGCGATCACAAAGCGCTGCAGTTCCAGATCGCTGAAATGCATGATGATCTTCCGTTCAGCCATGGCGGCGATGATCTGATTGAAAATAGCCAGCCAGTTATCGGAGTTAGCCGAATATATCTTTTCGAGCAGGAGCGGCCCGAAATCTTTTACGATTTGTTTTGGCTGGGTCCGGTTGGCACCGTACTCGACTTCATCTTGAATAGTGACTAAAAGATTATCGGCAGTAAGAGTAAGATCATATGCCGGCATACGGATCGGACCGACAATTTTCAAAATCTCGGCAACAAGCTTCGGGTTAATGGCAATTACACCGTCAACCTCATCCCCAGATGCTCGTTTATAAAATTCTCTTATCTTTCTGGCCGAGGCTGGGAAATCAACGGACCAATTGGCGTCGCGCATTCCCCAGGTCGGAGTGATGTGCTGGAGTTCGCGCGGCGGGATGATCTGTTCCTTGACCTGCCCGTCTAGATTATAGACGTCGTCCACGAAAAAATCGGCAAGTTTGCCATTTTTGAAAGAAACAACCGCATATGTGCCCGGAAATCCACCAGTCGGCCGTAACTCACTCGCGTTCTCAAACAGGATCAAATAACTTTTTTCGCCTGACCCAATGAAGTCTTCAAAGAATTTTGCATAATCCGCGCTTTGATTGATCGTTTCCTCAAACAGCGGCAATTTTGATTTAAGATCAATTACCTGTCCGCGTTTGTCAGCCGGGAGATCCTCGGGATCGACGTCAGCTATAAGGGCAACTGCTTGGGAGACGTTTCGTTTGGAAATATTCAGCGCTTGCTTGAAAGCGTTCATGATATCGCCGATGGGCGCATCGCCAGATGTCGGGTTTAATAACACGCCCGTTCTCGCAACTGCGTCCATTGCGGTGGTCATTGCCGCACCAGCATCGGCCAAAAGCCGGCCGACATCGATCAATTTTTTAGCAGATTTAATCGAACTCGCCCCAGGTAGCTCCGCGATCATACTAGAAAGGGTCGCACCCATCACATTTAGATTATCGCCCGCCCTGGAGAAATTCGCGTAGGCAGCCATGAAATCATCCGAAGCGCCTTCAAAATTCATGGCTTTTAAATCAGCTTCGGCATCCTGGAGATTTTCGACGGCCGAGCCGCTGTCTCGAATAATTTCGTTTTTAACGCTCCCGACGTACCACAGCAGTCCGGCAATAATGAGAACGGCAACGACAATCCATTTGGAGGTTGAACCTCCAAATTTTATTGGAGGTTCAACCTCCGCGGAGTTATGAGTATAAAACGAAGCAACCAAAGAATGGTCAATGGCAGACTCTTCCGCGATAGGAGTATATTCAATCTCCGCCTCGGTAGCTGGTTCACCATATGAGGTTCTAGCCGAATGATGAATTTCAGCAACAATCGGTTCAAAGATAATGGCAGAGTCGGGCGCAACCGGCTTTTTTTGAATTACCCGATAGCGCGGCTTGGATGAATTGGGAGACTCTGTCTGTCCTCCGAATTTTGCCAGCTCGGCCTTGAGATCGATCTCGTGATTAAACAGTGATTCGAATTCATCCCTCACACTTGGCTTAGGCTTTAGGTCCACGACTGCATCGACGGCGTCGATTATCCGAACGGCAACCCGGCCGGTATCATCTACCGGCTTAATATCGAACACAGCCCCAACCTTCTTTGTCGCCTTGAGGGGCATATATTCATTATACCGCTTAATCTTCTTTTACTGCTGTGGACTATCGAGTGAGAATGGCGAGTGTTTGTTCTACCGTGCGATTCCAGGAAAATTCCTTCACTCGGGCAAATCCTTTTTTCGTCAATCGTTCACAAAGAGAGCTGTCGGTGAGAATCATTTTTAAACCGGCCGCGATGTCCGAAACGTTATATGGATCGACGAGCAGCGCGGCATCGCCGGCCACTTCCGGCAGCGAAGAATTGTGAGCCGTCACGACCGGCGTGCCGCAGGCCATCGCCTCGAGAACAGGAAACCCGAATCCTTCGAAGAATGAGGGGTATACGAAAGCGGAAGCGGCGGAATAGTAATATCCCCTTTCGGCATCGGGTATATATCCGGCATAGCGGATGTACCGCTGGGCCGGCGACCGTTCGATTTCCTGGAAAATTTCCTCATGCAGCCAGCCTCGATCGCCGCCGATGATCAGGCGTAAATCTTCAAAACCGGGTGTCTCGCGTAAATGAGAGAAGGCGCGGATGACCCCCGAAATATTTTTCCGAGGTTCCAAAGTGTTGAGCGAAAGGATGAATCGATCTGGCAGTTGATGATTAGCTTTGAACTCAGCCAGCCGTTCCGGCGAAGGCGGTACCAGGCCCATGCCTGAATGGATCACTACCACATTCGCCGGGTCAATATTGTAATAGCGGACCAGGTCGGATTTCGTTGAATCAGAAACAGCAATGATGCGCTGGGATAATCGCATTTGGCGTGCCGGGTTCATCTCGAGAGTGTGCCAAAGGCGTTTGCGGGCCGTAAAGAATTCCGGGAATCGGAGATAGGACAAATCATGGAAGGTGGTTACGCGCCGGCACTGCTCCGAGAGCGAAACAATGAATAGATGCGGGGAAAAGAAAACGTCTACTCCGCCGATCAAATGATCGATCTTGGGCCAGTCAATTATGCGATTGAGTGCAAACAGAAGATTATTCGGAATCGGAAACGCATACAGATCGACGTTGGGAGCTTTCATCCAACTGCTTCGCGGGACTGTCCGGCGCGCGGAGGCATAGAAAAGCTTAAATCGGTGCTCGGGCGCGGCGGCGATCATGCGGCTGATCAATTGTTCGGCATATTCAACGATGCCGCTGCGCCGAGCACTGCCTAAGATTCTAATATCAATACCGATGGTCATGGATAAATTTCTAATGCTTGTTGGATGTTTTTTTTGAATATAGACACGTCGAATTGTTCAGCTTGGGCGCGGCATGCGGCGGGATCAAACGTTGCCTGATCAAATTCGCGCACGGCCGTTTCCAGTGATTCAGGAATCTGTTCGGAAAAGAATATGCCCGTCTTCCCAGCCACGACGGTTTCCAATGCACCCCCGGCCGCGTATGCAATAACCGGGCGGCCCGAAGCCATTGCCTCCAGGGGCACGATGCCGAAATCTTCCTCCTGCGGGAATATCAGGGCTCGCGCCCCGGCGTATAGTTCTATTAGACGTTCGTCGCTTACCTGGCCCAATAATTGAACGGTTGGGCCGGCTAATTCCTGCAATGCCGAACGTTCCGGCCCGGTTCCCGCGATGATCAAAGTCAGGCCCAGCCGATTGAACGCTCGGATGGCAATATCGAATTTTTTGTAGGATACCAGCCGTCCGACCATGAGGAAATAATCTTTGGGCTCGCCGATACGGAATTTCTCCGTTTCCACCGGCGGGTGGAAAAGGCGGGACGGCTGGCGATAGTATTTCTCAATGCGCGAACTCACAAAATCAGAAATCGACCACCATTCATCCACTCGCCGCGCAGCGTGATGATCCCATACCCGAACGTACGACAAAAATGGGAGCATCGCTTTCTTGATCACGCGCGGGAACCCGAATTCCTCGACAAATTGCTGGCTGTTGTCCCAGAGAAATCTGGGCGGCGTGAGACAATAGCAAATGTGCTTAGTGCCGGGCCCGGTAATTATGCCTTTCGCGAAGGAAGCGGAGATCGAGAGTACCACATCGAATTGAGAAAAATCGAACTGCTCCATGGCCAGCGGCATCAGGAGCGGGTACCACTGGTGGCGCGTCTTTGCAAAAGGCACACTTTGGAGAAACGAGGTGCGAACGGTGCGGTCACGGAACAGGCCTTTGGTCGCCGCCTCATCATACAGCAAGGTATAAATCGGCGCGTCGGGGTACAATTCCGAAAGGCTGGCCAGCATCCGCTCCGCGCCGCCGAATTGATTGAGATACTCGTGTACAAATGCTATCCGCATATGTACCTTGTATCTGGAAAATCGGAATTTGTAAACTAAGCCGCGGAACGGTCGTGGAGCATCTTGAACATAGTCTTGAAGATGATTTTCAGATCCATGCCCATGGACCAATGCTCGATGTAATAGCTGTCCATCTTCACCTCGTCGTCAAACGGCAGGTCGGAGCTGCCAGAAACTTGAGCCAGACCCGTCGCCCCGGCTTTGATGGCCAGTACTTTCTTGTGATGCTTTTCATATTGGGCGATTTCGTCCGGTTGATGCGGCCGCGGGCCGACCAAGGACATATCGCCTTTGAAAATATTAATCAGCTGGGCCAATTCATCGATCCGGTATTTCCGGATTACTCGGCCAACCCTGGTGACTCGCGGATCATTCTTTATTTTAAAAAGCGGACCGTCTTTTCGTTCGTTAAGTTCCCGCAGGGAAGCTTTCAAGGATTCTGCGCCGCCGTCAGGATCATAGGCAATCATCCCTCGGAATTTATAAAGGATAAATTGCTTGTTTCTACTCACCCTCTTCAAGCGAGCAAATACCGGACCGGGAGTATCAAGTTTTATGGCAACCGCCACGGCCAGGAATAGAGGCGAGAAGACTACTAGCCCGAAGGAGGCGCCCACGATATCGATCGTCCGCTTGAATACCTTGCCCCACCCATCCAGAGGTGTTCGTTTGAGCTCAATGACCGGCACATGGGAAAACTGATCCACATCCATATGTCGCGTCAGCGATTCATAGAGATTCGGCACGAATTTAAAAACAATGTGATGCTCATGGCAGAATTCGATCAATTCATTAACATGATTGCCCGAATAATTCGGACTTACCAGAAGAACTTCGTCGATCACATATTTCATCTCCGAGAGCCGCTCGACATGAGTACGCTGCCAATGATCAACAATGCGATAGCCGGAGGCAGGCATACGGGCTATGTCCGCTTTGAGACTGTCAGCCAGCGCGTCTTCGCCGATCAAGAGCACACGCTGAACGCCAAAGTGATACCGGCCCACCGCGACATGCTGGAAATAACGAACTAACAAACGGCCGATGCATACGAACAAAATAGCCAAGAGCCACGCGCCGAGAATCAAAAATCGGGAATTAAACAACTCCTGGCGCACGAAAATATACATGATGACCAGCATCACGCCCGCCGACGACGCAATTAGAATCTTAAAAAATTCCTCCGCTTTACCTATGCGCACTTTCATCGAATACAAGCCCGAGATGGCATAAAGCCCGATGAACACTAAACCTACGATCGATACCAGCCACAGGTAGTAGAATAGCGGAAGATTAAATTCGAATTGCACCGGCCGAAAGGCGGATAGAATTTTGGTACGAAAGAGATAGGTCGCCAAGCCGGTCAAAAACAGCATTGCAAAATCAACCGGCACACGAATGACATTGAAAAATAAATCAGCTTTTTTCATCGAAGCAAGAGGTCCACGTTTGAAAAACTATACCATAAATAGTTATTTTATTCAATGAATTTA
>MGJZ01000016.1 GCA_001794525.1 Candidatus Yanofskybacteria bacterium RIFCSPHIGHO2_02_FULL_50_12
AATACCAATTCGTGAAACTGCTCGCCAAAAAACATAAGAATATCTTCGCCATCGGGGACGACGCGCAATCCATTTATGCCTTCCGCGAAGCGGACATCCGCAACATTCTTAATTTCCAAAAAGATTACCCGGACGCAAAAGTGATCATGCTCGAACAAAACTATCGCTCCACGCAAACTATCCTGGCTGCAGCCCAGAACATAATCTCGAATAACAAAAACCAGTTCCCGAAAACACTCTGGACGGAGAACAAAGCAGGGGAGAAGATTTTAGTCAAAGAAACGCTCAATGAGCGAACCGAAGCAAATTTCATAGTCGGCCAGATCGTGAAGCACATGCGCCAAGGCCACAAGTTGCAGGATTTCACCGTGCTTTATCGCACTCATGCCCAATCTCGTTCGATCGAAGAGGCGCTGATCACGCACCGGCTGCCGTACCAAATCGTCGGCGGCTTGAAATTCTATGACCGCCGGGAAATCAGAGATATCATGGCATATTTGAAATTCATCCATAACCCGACGGATATTTTGAGCTTCGAACGCATCTACAACATCCCGCCGCGAGGCATCGGCGATACGACTTATCAAAAAATATTGTCGGTGGGAGAGAAGAATCTTCTGGAAAGCTTGGCTAAGCTCGTATCAGAAGAAGTCGGTTCAAAGAAAGGAGAGGCTTTAAAAAGATTCCATGATCTTTTAACAAACATAAAAGAATTCGCCATAGGCCATCCGCTTACCAAAACTATCGCCTACATCGTGGAGGCGATAGGGTATGAGGCTTATTTGAGAAACTTAAGTCTCGCCAAGGGTGCCAAGATTGAGAATGTTGAGGAACGCATGGAGAATATACAGGAATTGCAGACGGTAGCCCGCGGCTACGATAACCTTGATCCAGAGGAGGGGAGAAACAGATTCCTCGAAGAAATCGCGCTTCTGGAGGCCTCGGATCGGACCAAGGAGAACTCGCCGCGCGTGAATCTTATGACCATGCACTCATCAAAAGGCCTAGAGTTCCCGGTGGTGTTTATTGTCGGCATGGAAGAAGGCTTATTCCCGCATGCTCGCACACTCTACCAGCCTCATGAGATGGAGGAAGAGCGTCGCTTAGCCTATGTCGGCATTACCCGAGCCAAAGAAAAGCTTATCCTGACCCATACCAAATATCGTAATATCTTCGGCACGACTGAAGTTAATCTGCCATCTCGCTTTCTCACCGAGTTGCCCCAGCATCTGCTGGATTATCAGTTTGCCGATCCGCAGAGCGAATACGAAGACTCGATCTCCTATGACATTTAAAGTCTCCCCAAAAAAATCGCTCGGACAGAACTTTCTAATCAATCCTGGTATTATCGAGAAGATTGTCGCAGCAGCCGAACTGACGAGCAATGACAAGGTCCTCGAAGTCGGCCCCGGTACGGGTACTCTCACCAAGGTGCTTGTGGAAAAGTCAGGAATGGTGGTCGCGGTTGAAAAAGATCGGCGGTTGATTGAAGACTTAGAAGCGGCATTCAGTCCGGCTCAAGTTCGGATCATTGAAGGTGATGTATTGTCGTTTGATCCTGTTGTGGCAGGTTTACGGGACAATGAATACAAAATCGTCGCCAATCTGCCATACTACATCACCTCGCATTTCATCCGCACCGTATTTGAGCAGTGGCCACAACCGATCTTGTTGGTTCTTATGGTGCAGAAGGAAGTGGCTCAACGGATCATGGCCCCCGTCCGAATGGCCCAGCCGGGCGGAAAGCCGCTTCATACAAATCTCTTGGCATTATCCGTTCAATATTACGCCGAACCGAGACTGGTGACTCATGTCAGCAAGGGGAGCTTCCGACCAATACCAACCGTCGATTCTTCAGTCATTAAACTTATCCCGCGCGCCAACCTCCCGCTAGCCGCCGAACAGGAAGAACGATTATTTACAATCTGGAAGGCATGTTTTGCCGGAAAACGAAAACAGCTTATTAATACACTGCCGAGCGTATTAAACCTTAATAAAGATTCTGTCTCTCAATTATTAACGAAACCAAAAATCAGCCCGCAGTCCCGACCTGAGACCCTGTCCTTTGAAGATTGGCTAACCTTGATAAACAGTCTATAATTAAACAGTGATGGCAAATTCAAGAATATTAGCCTCGATAGTGTTAGCGGGTTTTATCGCATTGTCTTTTCCCCAACCCGCCAGTGCCTTAATTGAAGTCAATTTTGGTGGGAAAATAACATCTTCTAAAATACGCACGTGCTATGTTTATGTTGGGGTATTTTCTATTCCAGTTCCACTTCAAGAAGTTGTCATAAAAAATTCTAGCGGGACCGGAACCACCAAACTTGCCTATATTTACTACCAGTTCATTCTTCAGTTGTTTGGGGTAAATACATCTCTATACCAAAACTTCCAGTTCTACCGTCCTGGCCCCAGTGTTATTGGTAAATATATTAGGGCCCCCATACCTTGGACCAACTGTTATGATCTGCTGCCTACAAACCTCATCCTAAAGATAGGCACTTCGTTATTTTAGGCGCCTTCAGGTATCCACACCAGGAGGAACTTTCCGGGCTGTTCAATGATATACTAACATCAGGTAAAATCCTGATTTTTTCGATGTTAAACAAAAATCAGATGATCATCGCGGCAGTAGCGGTGGCTGCTGTATTTTCGGTTTACCGTCTAGGCTTATTTCTCGACAAACTTGCCGGTACAGGACCCGAACTTAACCAAGAATCTAAACTCCCGCCAGCCGATCAAGATCCGGATCGAGACGGACTTTCGAATAACGAAGAATCCCTCTGGAATACTGATCCCACCAATCCCGACACGGACCGGGATGGATTTAAAGACGGGGAGGAAGTTGACTCAGGCCACAACCCTTTGGTTCCCGGCCCTAACGACAGCTTGAACGAAGGAAATCTCACCGATGCGTTTTCGCAATTGGTAGCTTCGGGACTTTATGCCGGGGCGCTGAATCCCGCTAGCAGCAGCTACGCCCAGACTCTTGGTAGCATAACTGACTCCGTCGCTGACTCGGCCAAATTCAGTCTTACTAAACCTGTTGATATTTCCGGATTAACCGTGGTTAAGAGCGATAAGAGCGCTGACACCGCATATCTCTTAAAATTCATCGCACTGGCCCGCGAGTTTGGCCGAATACTGGACTCGCAATACCGAAACACAGAAACTATGCTCAACTTGATCGGCTCTGAAGGATTCGAAAACCAGAAAGTCCGGGGTTTTTACTCAAACCAGGCGGACACTGCGGCTAGGCTCTTTGATCAGGCCAGTGCCACCGTCATTCCAAAAAACTTTAAGGATAGCCACATAAAATTACTGAATCTGATACACCGGGTCCGTTTAGCGAACACTACTGTGGTTGAAGGAACCAAAGATCCGATTAAAGCGGCGGTGGCACTGAATCTGCTAGGCAATGCCTATACTGATTTAGTAGAATTATTGACCGTTTATGCTGACATCGCCGAAGAAAGGGAAATTGATCTGATGAAACTGTTAAACGAAGCTCGATGAAATTTCAACGCTTTATCGCGACAATACTAGTTTCCACGATCCTCATGACCGGGTGGTCCGCGCTTGTTCCACTGCGGACCGCTTCCGCTGCAGTTGACATTGGCGACCGGAGCGTGCGTTTTTCCGGCTGCTTTACTGCAGGAATTTTAAGTCCGGCGGCCAAGGCTTTGATAGACAAAGGGCTCCAGGAATTGCAAAAGAAAGTGAGCGCCCTAGCCAAAGATTTTGTAAAAGGCGTCTTGTCCGGATTTTTGGGCGGACTTCTCGGTTCGACCATACCAACCGACGACAAGGCTGGCGAATCGATCGTAGCTTACATGACTAACCGAGATTACCAGGAAGCGGTGATCAGCCGCTGTGCCGCCTGGTCGATCATGGATAACCTAAGTTCCAACACCCTTAACCTGGTGAGGACGGGCGGCCGAGACGGAGGCGTAACTTTCGTTGAAAATTGGCGAAATTTTCAAACTCAATCCCAATATCGCGGAGAGAACATCTTCCGCGCAATGTTGAGTACAACCCAGCTCTGCGACTATTTCGGCAATGACGTGAGGCAGACGTTCGGCTTAAGCCCTGGCCAGCGCATCGAACTACCCGGCCAAAACACGCGGGTAGGGAGTCTGCAGCCGTTCAACACTCGTGCCGGCTGCACCTTGCCGCCGGATTTTGATATGGCCGAGTACCAGCGGGATTTCGCCGGCAATGGCGGCTGGGACACGTGGGCCAGAATTATCGAGCCTCAAAACAATCCCTACGGCGTGTTGTTCACTTCTTTGGACGAGATCTCAAAGCAAAGAACGATTGAGGAACAGGCAGACAACAATCAAGTGCTGGCCAATAGCGGCTATACGGGGGTAAGCGAGTGCTTGGTCTCTTTCGGGGGACAATGCATCGCTTACAAAAACATTAAGACTCCGGGCAGCTACATCGCCCAAAACGTGGCCGCCACGGTTGGGGCGCAATTCAACTGGCTAACCAGCACTGAAGGCGTAAACACGATTATTGCCGACGCTACCGAGGTAATGTTGCAACGGCTATTTGACCTGAGCAATCCGAATGAGGGAAATTACTACGGCATCGATCCTGGACGAATCGGGGCAACTCCACGGCCCGGGACTACGGCCACGCCGATTCCGACCCCAGCACCGAATCCTGCATTCAACATCTGCTCCGCCCAGTCGATCACGTTTATGAATGACGTAAAAGGAGATCTCCAGAATCGTGAGATAATCGATGGTATCTTCGGCGACGGCACGTTTACTGAAGACTATGCCGATAACCTCATTGCCGAGTTTGAACTCCGGCGCGAGGCCACTTCCAACGCCGGCCACCAAGCTCAAATTACCGTCATGCAAAGCAGCCTTGAAGCCCTGAAGTCAGTTGCCACCGTCGTACCGATTCCTCAACAGCTTTGGGATACAGTCTCTATACTGAATACTCAGACGATCGGCGACATAGACGTAATGATCGAAGAATGCCTCAACCCGAGCGACGGAGGAGGCGGAGACACTGATGGCAATGACGGCGGCGGTTTTGAAACATTCTAACGATGAATTTCCGAATGACAAAAAATAGAGTGGTTCCGATCGCAGGTATCGCTCTGTTTGTATTTTTGTCCCCACAAACAACTTATGCCGGTTTCTTTGATGGCATCGCGATCAGTGGCATTACCACCGGTCTGGCCTGGATATTCAATCTACTCTTTTCGATTATCCAGGTGCTTATCGTCGGCCTCATTTCGATATTCAACTATCTTGTCTTTATTCGAGTTGATAATGGTTTGCCGGTCATCAAAGCCACTTGGACCATTCTTCGCGATTTCTCAAACTTATTCTTCATTGTCATTTTGATCTGGATGGCTTTCGCGACTATTTTCCAACTTTCCGGCACTAAATTCAGCGATCTTATATTCCGTTTTATTATTGTCGCCGTGTTAATTAATTTTAGCTTGGCAATCGGCGGATTGATAATCGACGCGGTTCAGGTGGTAACTAACGTCTTCTTGTCAACCATCGGCAATCCAGCCGATAAAATCGGTCAGTATTTGAATCCGTCAGACTTATTTTTAAAGACTCCGGACAGTGCTTTCACTGCCGGGGACGAAATACTGGGAGTTTTGATTTCAACCGTTTTCCAGGTAATCCTTAGCTTGATGTTCTTGTTCAGTATTCTCGTCGCTGATGCTTTCGCATTTTTACGCATTATCTTTATTTGGGGCCTACTGTTAGTTTCACCTTTGGCTTGGATGTCGCTTATTTTCCCGGCCACGCGCGGCTGGTGGACCAAATGGTGGAATTATTTCCTCGGTTGGAATTTGTTCCTGCCGGTCTATCTATTCTTCCTCTACATCGGTCTTGTATTCCTTTCTCAACGAAACAGTGTCATCGGCGCCGTGACCCAGAATGTCAATTACGGCGATCCAACTATTTATGTCG
>MGJZ01000017.1:161-4139 GCA_001794525.1 Candidatus Yanofskybacteria bacterium RIFCSPHIGHO2_02_FULL_50_12
CGCAGGACCAAGGTCGCCCACTTGCACGACCGGGGTCTTGTAGAGCCAATGCTCAAAGTCATCGTCGAGGATCGTGATACCCGAGTCCGGATCGTTTCGCCGATCGTAGATCTCCGTTCCCGGATACGGGGTGATGACCGTCCACACGCTCGAATCCGCCTTGATCTCCTTGGCGAAATGGATGCTCTCGCACACCGTATCTTTCGTCTCGCCAGGCAATCCGACGATGAAGAAACCGTAGGTGCGAATCCCCGCTCGCCGGGCATCGTCAAACGCCTGCTTGATGACCGACTTCTTGTAGCGCTTCCGACCGGCTGCGAGAAGTTTCTCCGAACCGCTCTCCACGCCCATTTCGACTTGCACGCAGCCGGCAAGTTTCATGAGGCAGAGAAGCCCGTAGCTCACCTGATCTGGTCGGACCAGGCAAGACCACTCGAATCGGACAGAACCCTGTTTTTGCAGCCACTCGTCAATGAGCAGATAGCAGAGCTTCCGGACGATCGGCTGGTTGACCGTGAACACGTCATCCTGAAAGTGGAAATAACGGACTCCGTATTTACGGTAGACCTCCATCATCTCGGCAAACAGGTTCTCGGCGCTCCGAGCGACCGGTTCACCCCAGTTGCCTGGCGTCTCGCAGAAGGTGCATTTGTCGGTGCAGCCTCTGGTCATCATGAGCTGTAGATACCGTCCATCGTCGCTGAAACGCTTGAGCGGCTTGTTGCCGTAGCGTTCCATCGGCAGGAGGTCTCGCGCCGGAAACGGCAGCGAGTCCAGTTCATAGAGACGCTTTCGCTTTCCCGCCCTCACTGGAATACCGTCCGGACCGAGATAGGCAATCCCGTCGACGGTCGAAAGGTCTCGGCCTTCGCAGAGCGCATCCAGCAGTTCCGTAAAGGTGATCTCTCCCTCGCCATGCACCACGACGTCGATGCCTTTGGCAAGAGTCTTCTCCCACGTCGGCCCGGCATGGGGCCCGCCGTAGACGACGAGTTTGCCCATCTGCTTGGCCAGCGCGGTGAGATCGAATGCTTGACGGCACTGCGCGGTAGTTCCGGTGAGTGCGACGATGTCGGCCCAGCGAATGTCTTCGATGAAGCTTTCTACTGGACGGCGATCGAGAATGTCGTTATCCACGATCCGCCACTGGCTATAACCGTGCTGGCGGGCGTAAGCGGCGACATACAGGATGCCGAGCGGTGGGATGGGCAGGCGGTCTTCGTTGATGGCCGCCGGGTTGATTCCCAGAATTCGGATGTCTGATTTTTCCCTCCCCGCAAGGAGAGAGATCCGATGAGCCGGCAGTTGGCCAACCGGCATAAGCGGAATCGTCTTCATAATCTCTCCTTGTTGTTCGGGTGCTTTAAAAAATATAACAAATAACGGGCCAGCCGTCAACCGATTTATTTGACAAAACACTTACTTTTTACTATATTAATGAAAGTTTTTCGACAATCAAGCAGAAGGAGCTCGGCACATGGGAAAGGTTTTGACGCTCACTGGTGGGCATGTCCACCCCGCGGAAATCCGCGCACAAGTCGACCGCAAGGCCATCGAGGGCCTCAAGGTTGTCTTCATCAACATGCCCCTCCGGGAATCGGCAAAGCCGACCGCCATGCCTGAGGGGCCACTGCTCTTGGCCACGAATCTACGCCAGAACTATGGCGTGGACGCCAGTGTCATCGACCTGAACGCATACCGCATCGTGGATGAACTGTCGCAGAAACGGGAGCTCGCGACTGGAAGGCACCTCACTCACAAGGAGGCGTTCGACCTGATCGCGATGCATTTCTCTGTTCACGGTACACCCGATTTGGTCGGCCTTTCCGGCCTCATCACTACCCTACGCTGGCAAGAAGCAGTCGTCTCGATAGTACGAGCGCTGGCACCGCGTACCCTCATCGTTTCTGGCAACGGCCTCGCCACCGAACTGAAAATGGGATTGTTCGAATACATTCCCGAACTCGATGGCGTGGCTCACAGCGAAGGAGACGACGTCATCGTCAAGATTGCGTATGACGCGGCGATGGTTAAAAAATACGGCTGGTCCTCGGCAGTGGCACGCGGGGAGCTTGCTCCTTACTACCAAGGCGAGAATGCTCATGGACGGCACCGGCTCCTGTATGCCGGCGCACGGCCAAGGAGCGACAAGAAAGGAGTCTTGCCGAACATGCCCTGGGCCGATCTCGGTTTGATGGACCAGGATGTATTTGGCCGCAGTCCACGGCAGATGATCATGGACACGCCGGCCTGGCACGCCACCGCCGGAACAAGTTCGGCAGTGCCCTGGAACATCGAAGACCTCATTCCCAAGATAAACACGGTGTCCAGCCGCGGGTGCCCCTTCAGCTGCTATTACTGCTATCGGGGCGCTCAAGGCGAAACCCTGTGGGGCGTGCGAAGCGCTTTCGACCTCGCCGAACAGATTCTCTACTACCGGGAACGTCACAACATCCGATTCGTGGCGTATCCGGACGACAACTTCGCCGTGGCCATACCGCGCATCGAGGAGATGGTGCCCTTGTTTAAAGACATTGTGTCAATGGGCATCCGCTGGGGCACCCACACCCGAATGGACGAGGGCGCGGACGCACGGCGCATCAAGCCGATGGCCGATGCGGGTTGCGTCTATATCGGTTTCGGACCGGAGAGCGCCAACCGCGACACCCTGGAAGCGATCAATAAAGGAGGACATACGCTTTCCATGGGATTCGAGGGGGTGCGAGTCGATGGTAGGCCATGGGAGTTCCCGCGATCGATGACCGTATCGATGCGTAACTGCATCAACTACGGCATCCACGCCAATTGCACCTGGATCATGGGCTCGCCCGGCGAGACCGTGGCACGGTTGAAGGACAGCGTGGCTTTCATCCGCTGGCAGGAGCAGCTCTACGAGCTCCATGACAGTCCAGCGGCATCGGTGAACAAAAGGATGTTTACGATGACGTGGTACCCCGGCACCAAACTCATCAAGCATCCGAAGGTTCGGCAGGAGCTCAATCGGGTCTTCGGCCTCAACTTCGACCCGAACACGTTCGAACCGGTCATGGACGACGCGTTCTATCGGTACTGTCTGGAACTCGACGATGCGACCAAGGTCCTCGAAGGACCCAATGGCGAACCGTTGAACTTCTCGGACATGACCACGGACGAGTTCCTCCAGGCCCGGGAACACGTAGACTCCGGGGATATCTTCAAGATCCTGGAAATGTAGTACTGACACCCGTTGCGGCCGCCATTTGGCGGATCCGCAACGGGTGTTTTTTTATGTGAGGCTATCGAGTATTGCTTCAGCAACCCGTTCTCCAGCCCTGCCGTCGGTGCGGTATAGAATTTCCTTCCGTGCCCGTTCCCGACCATCAGCATCAAGCGACGGATCTTTGAGATAGGCTCTAGTAAATTCGACTAGTTCTTCAGGATTATGAGCTAAACAAACCGCTCCGGATTCAATAAAGTTTTTCATGTTATCTTCCCGATGATACCGCCGAACGCTTTTTTCAAACGGCTTCTTTTCGTAACCGTCGAAGCCGAGCATAATATGCGGCTTGTCGAAGTTGAGGATATCCAAACCGAGCGAGGTGTTTAAGGAAATGAGCAACTCGCAATACGCGAGAGAATTTGCCGCGTGCAGAATGTCCGCTTCAAGCATTTCGGCCGCGCGGCGATGCCCGCCCACAATCTGACCGGGGTTGTCGACTATAAAACGACCGTTGTTCTGGAATTTTGACAAATCCGTAGAGCTCTGAGGATGGTTCCGGATGAGAACGTGAATATCATCCGGCAATCGTCCGTCCTCCATACCCCGTTTTAGCATATCGCAAAATTCCCAGTCAGTATCCGTCAGGGCCTTTCCACCCGGAGCCATCAGAATCAGGCGCCGGCCTGGATCAACACCGATCTTTTTGAAAAATTCTGCGCGGGTTGAAAGTTTCGGATGTATGAAATGATCGAACTGCGGAAAACCGACGGGAACGATGG
>MGJZ01000017.1:4154-4969 GCA_001794525.1 Candidatus Yanofskybacteria bacterium RIFCSPHIGHO2_02_FULL_50_12
CATGCAGACGAATAAGTTCTTCTTTAATTAGCTCATTATTGACTATGATTTTAGACGGGATCGACCGCAGCAGATTCTTGTTGGTAGTACAGTCCCAAGATCTCACCATGCCCAGAGTTTTCGTGCCGTGCTTGCGAGCCGCCATCAGAAGCACCGCATCGTCCTGGTTAAATATATCAGGTGAAAAAACCAAATCGGGTTTGTATTTTTCAAAAAACAGGTCGTATTTCTGTGTCGAGGTGAATGTCCGATCAAGGAAACGAAGAATTTGATGGAATATATGCCACGGCGCTAAGACATAATTGATCGCCATGCTCACGGCATAGCGAATAATTCCCAAATTCCGCTCTTTCATCCGATAACGGACGAAATACGTCGGCAGCATAAGAATCGCCAGTTCCTGAAAGATGGAATTGGCTGAACGGTCGAATTTCGATGGTTCGATGCCTTCAATGACAATATTGGGCTGATTAAACTTTTCCTTATAGAAATCAACTTTGTAATGAGGCGCGAAAATAACGAATCTAAGATTCAGATCATGGCGAATGTTGTCGAACGCATCAGTCCCGAGTATGCTCCGGGCGATAAAACTCTGAATGACCGGGATGAAAATGGTTTTCACTGTTTATGTAGTATAAAGGAATTAGACTTCCAATTCACTTTATGCCATTCGGTTGCAGTGATGTTCTGATTTTTGGCCAGCCACTCTTTAAAGGCCAGCTGCTCGCCCTTCCCCGGATGGCCTTTGAAACAAAACCAGTCATCAAAAACAATGATGGTGCCGTCCTGAACGATATCAGTGATAAATTCCAGGA
>MGJZ01000017.1:5011-5763 GCA_001794525.1 Candidatus Yanofskybacteria bacterium RIFCSPHIGHO2_02_FULL_50_12
CGGCTGCTTTTTGTAAACTGAATTTGTCCTTAACACCCTGGTTCAAACTTTTGTCAAACCAACCGGGAATAATGCCAACCTTAGTCATATCAACTCCATGACTTTTAATGTGAGCGGTGAAGTCTTTCTCGCTGCAATAATACTGGCCCTTTTTGAACTCGCCGCTCGATCCAGGCAGACCTTCAAAAGAATCAAGGGCAAAGAACCGCAGGTCTTTAAGGCGACCTTTTCGGGCAAAAAAATATTTCCAGATGTTAAAAGCCCGGGAGAAAGAGCGTCCTTTCCAGACGCCGAACTCAAGATAATCACCTTCGACGCCCGAATTAGAAACGAAATCAAAGGACTTTCTTAATATCTCTTCATCAGAGTTTTTCGATAACAGATCAGCCAGAGGCAAAATACACCGGTATCTCAAAGATGGCCGGTTCAATAAATCGATAAATCTATTGACCAATGTATGTACAAATCTCATGAGAGTCGGCGCAGGATCTTAGCGGTATGCTTGATGACATACTGCTGTTCTTCTAGAGTCAATTTTAAATGCAAAGGCAAAGTAATGATAGAGGCTCCTATCTTTTCAGCCACGGGAAAAGCGCCTTCTTTGAAACCGAAAGTTCGGCGATAATATGGGTCAAGATGCATCGGCTCATAATGAATGGAGGTTTCAATACCTTTCAATGCCAAGCGCCTCTGGATATCGTCTCGATGCGCTGGCGGCACCCAGATCACGAACATGTGATAGGCGTGCCGAG
>MGJZ01000018.1:0-22512 GCA_001794525.1 Candidatus Yanofskybacteria bacterium RIFCSPHIGHO2_02_FULL_50_12
CTCCGAGACTATATTCGAAATTTAGTCCGATTTCACACCTCAAGCTATGAGTGGGACCTGAAAGAAATAGCCGAGTCGCTCCAAGCAGTAGCAGGCCCGGATAAAGATTTAGAGTCAAAAATCCTCAACCATGAATCGCGAGATCAGGAATTGCTGATCGGCGATCTTGAACAATACCTGGTTGAAAAATATGCCGCGCGTGAGGCGGATCTCGGACAAGAGCAGATGCGCCAACTGGAAAAGGTGGTTATGCTTCGCTCGATCGATGAGATCTGGGTGGATCACATCTCGGCGATGGAACATTTGCGCGACTCGGTCCGCTTGCGCGCCTATGGCCAGCGAGATCCTCTCGCCGAATACAAAGTCGAAGCCCAGAAGATGTTCGGCCAGCTTTTGGAATCGATCAAAGCGCAAGTCGTGAATGTGATCTTCAAAGTCCAGATTATGAACGCTCCGCGACCGGCTCAAACTGTGGAAATCCGTCCGGATATCACGAATAGTGAAACGATCACCGAGCGGGAATCCAAGCGCGTCCAAGCTATTAACACCATCGAAGAGAAAATCGGCCGTAACGACCCCTGCTCGTGCGGTAGCGGTAAAAAATATAAAAAATGCGGGTTACTTAATACCGAAGAGCATCAACAGTTAATGTCCCAGAAATAATGAAAACTCATGTATTACGGATGCGATCGGAGAATCGGGATATTTTTGATGCAATCAAAGAAGGAAAGAAAAAAGTTGAGACACGAGCTGCGTCCGACAAGTTTAAAAAGATTGAAGTCGGGGATAAACTAAAATTTTTGTGCGGGCCGTCCTCCTGGGAATCCACGGTGGCCGCGGTCAAAACATTCAAGACGATTCCTGCCCTGCTGAAAACATACAAGCCTCAGCAGATTAATCCAAAGATAAAAACAGGGGACAATTTAAGGGATATGTACTACAGCTGGCCCGGCAACAAGGAGCGCATCAAGAAATACGGCCTCATCGCTCTGGAACTTAAATAATAACGGTCGCCTAAGGCGACCGTTATTATTTGACGCTGATTCCCATTTCTGCCGAAAGTTCCTCCATTTCGGCGACGAGTTTGCCAAGGCCGACATTGATGCCATCAATCCAGAATTGTTCATTCGTCGGGTCAAGCCCGAACGGTTTGAGCAACTCGATGGCATCCTTAGTCCCGCCGGCCCGAAGGAGATCGAGATAGAGCGGTTCAAATTGATCGCCAAATTTGTCCTTCTGCGCGTAAAGGCTATGTGAAAGCAATTGGCCGAAGGCATACGCGTATACATAAAATGGAGAATGGAAGTGGGAGATGTATGCCCATAAATGTTCAGCGTTTTCATATGTAAATACATCTCCGTCGTTACCATAAAACTCTCGAGTTACCTCAAGCCAAATCTTGTCGAGTTCTTCTATGGAATGCTTTTTGGGTTCACTCCAGGTCGTGTAGCTCGGATCCATGCCGTGAATTCGCCGTTCGAAATTTGAAAATGAAATCTGCCGCACGACAGTGTTAATCGTATCTTCGATGGTTCCACTGATCAGAGCGAGAAGGGCTTTTTTGTCGCCTTGCTCAATTAGTTGTTGCTTTAAAAAATTAAACGTAGTTGCTTCGCCAAATACTGAAGCTGTTTCCGCGTATGCCATCGGCGCAGAGTACATGAGCGGACCCTGTGCCTCGCCCGCCAAGGTGAAGTGAACTGCGTGACCAAGTTCGTGAGCCAGGGTCATTACATCATGCCGCGAGCCGAAGTAATTCATAAATACGAATGAAGCAGTCTTTCGACCAGGAAGAACTACCGATGAGCAAAATGCACCGCTTCGTTTGCCTTTGACCGGAGGCACATCTAAACGTCTATGCTCGATCATAGTTTCGACAATTCCAGCTAAAGTGGAGCTAAAACTTCGATACGCTGTGAGCACGATTTCGAGCGCTTTGTCGAATGAAATCTTCGTGTCGTCATGGAAAGGTAAAAGGGCATTTCGATCGCTCCATTTGAGGGTTTTCATGCCGAGGTGGGCTGCTTTTAAACGGTAATAACGTTGAGACAAGGGAGCTGCCACCTCCGTCACTGCTTTATGAAGCACTTCAACCGCCTCATCAGGTATTCGATTGGACTTGTTGCGGCTGGCCATGGGGTGGGAATACTTCCTATCTTTCACTTCCAAAGCAGTGCTACCAGTCTTCATATACAGTGTTTGGGCCGAATATTTTCCGAATGGTCCAGCCATAACCTGATCGACCTGCTTTAGCATTGCGGCTCGTTCTTCCGGGTCTTTGGATTCAGTGAGAATATTTAGAGCTTCTTCAAAGGTCTTTTTTTCTCCTTTGTATTCTATTTCCAAATCCGCTTCGAACTCATCGAAAAATTCTGACCATGAGCCAGGGCCGAAAGGGGAGCGTTTCGTGAGCGCGGACTCGACTGGTTCGCTCAAGTAGTGATTTTTAAATACCCTCGAATATTCGATGTAGGGTTTGAATTTTTTAACGGTCGGATCTGTTTCATAGAGCTGATCAAGGATAGCCTGGTCTAGGGCAACCATCTCAAGGTCGAAAAAAGTCATGTATTCGCCGTAGATGTCGCTCAGCTTTCTATCGACGTCGGCAGATTTTGCTTTGACCACTGGATCGGCAACATTCAAGCTCTGCTGAAGGCCGATATAATTCAGCTTGGCCGCCAGCATGTCGATTTCCTCCACATCTAAAAGTGCTGGTCCGAGCTTCTCGGCCAGCTTGTTTTTATAGGTCTCATTGAATTTGCGATATCTTTCAGTCAGTATTTCGAGGTCCTTGTCGATTTGTGGATCGTCTATGCCGGAATAAAAAACAGACAGGTCCCAGCGATATGATTCCGTCCCGAGGTTATCCTTTGACATGATTACCCGATATATTAGCATTATTACCATGCCCGGCAAATTCTCTTCTATTAAACTGTCGCGGTCCTCGCTTAAGCTGTTTCAGGATTGCCCGCGCTGTTTTTGGCTGGATCTCCATCACAAAGTCCGCCGCCCGCCTGGATTCCCATATACACTCTCCATTGCGGTCGACTTCCTGGTGAAGCAGGAATTCGATAAATATCGGCGCCAAGGCACGCTCCCGCCGGTGCTGGCTCGACATATTAAAGACGCGACGCTGTACGACGGACCCGAACTGCCGCAGTGGCGAGACAACTTTAAGGGCGTTCAGCATTTTGACGAGGATTTAAATGCCATGCTCTATGGTGCGGTAGACGATGTTCTGAAATTCGCCGACGGGTCGCTCGCGGTTATCGATTATAAATCTTCCGGCGCGCGGGAGATAAAGATCTACGATGACTATCAGAAGCAGATGGACATCTATTCCTATATCCTTGCCCGTAACGGATTTCAGACTCATCCGGAAGCTTACTTCGTATTCTACCAAGTTGATAAAAGTGGGGGCGGATTCCAGAATGCTTTGCCGTTCATTGAACAACTCAAAGCAATCAAAGTCGACAAGAGCTGGGTCGGCGATGTATTCGAGCAGGCAGTCATGGTCGCCCGACGCGACACCCCGCCCGATTTAGAAACTCCCTGCGAACATTGCATTTACGTCCAGAAGGCAGGTGCGTTCATGCCTGCCCTGAAGAATGAAGGGAATGCTCCTATCCCGAGCGAAAGCGAGGGGCTACCTACCAAATCTCGGTCAAGCCGCATTGCGGCGGCATCTGAACCAATCGTCCTCGCCGAATAAAAAAGCGCCCCGCATGGCGGGGCGTGTCTCATAGTTTGACCGGATCGTGCTTAGTGATCGTACACTCGGAATGGTACTTGCCCGGGTGCTTCTTCTGATGTTCAGTCATGGCGATAGTGTCCACTTCGATTGAGCCTGCGAAGGGAAGGTAGTCTTCCTCGCCGCAACTGAAAGTAATCCACCAGGCTCTCGTGTGATGAGTATGCCGATGATGCTGGCGATCTTTGAACTTTTCGGTTGCCCCGGGCCCCTGCTTTTTGCGGGCCTCCCGATTGTCTCGTCGCGTGTTTCCCATCACGTCCTCACTATTCTTGCAGAAATGATCCTTTCTAACAATTCTATGGGCTTTTGCGTTGGATATCCTAATCTTTCCTTTGAATGAGAAGAAATGGCTCGAAATTCTAACCACAGATTTTGAACTGGTTTTCCCTCAACTTCGTCGGCGAATTGTTTGTACCGAGGAACGCCATTTTTAGTAAAAAATATTTTTTCTTCGGCTAGCGCTTTGTCTATTCTTTCTTGAGACCATCTCCAATGTGTACCCTTGGGTGGTGTAAGTAATCCTCTGTCGCCGAATATTTTTGATTCACCTTGTCCTGGAGCATTCATGGAAACAGATTTGTACCTTCTGCCCGTATTCTCATCTATCTTAGAATATTCTTCCTTGGTTTCTTCCTCAGTTCTAGAAATAAAAACTTTATTAAAAGTGTAATTGCTGGACTTTGTGTAAAAAAATATTGAATCAGTAATTACTCCAAATTTTTGACCGTCATTGTGACTATTGGATCTCCGCCAAATGATCTCATTCTGAAAGTTATTTGGATGGAAAACTTGATCAAGCATTTGTTTTATATAATGGCTTGAGTGCCAATCACAGTGGTAATAAAATGATCCAGTGCTTTTTAGGACCCGATATAATTCAAGAATTCTTGGACGCATGTAACTGATATAAGCTTCTACATCACCAAACCGATCTTCAAAAGCTCTCCTTTCTTGAATGTCGCCCCAGAAAACTTCGTAGTTCCGACCACTATTAAACGGCGGATCGATATAAACCAAGTCTACTGACTCATCCGGAACTTCCTTAAGTATTTCAAGGTTATCTCCGCAGTAGATTGAGTTTATTTTAAGCTGATGTTTTGCCATAAATCTATTATCTCGCAAGTCGTAACTGACTACAAGCTCTTGCAATCAGTAGGTAGATATGCTACCATATCTCCATGCCTGAAAAAGAAAAAACAGCCCGCAACCAGAAAATCATCAAAGCATGGAAGGCCGGAATGGGATATCGGAAGCTCGCCAAGGCCTATTCGCTCCACTATACTACTATAGCGAATATCATTACCCGGGAAATAGCCCGCGGAAAGCTACGGAGTAGGTAGTTATGCACAGCTTTGATTGACGCTAGATATTGTCGGGTATATATTAGAGACATCCTTAACAAACCAGTCCGTCCGCCCTCGTCCATTTACATGGCTGAAGGTAGGCGGATAGGTCGTTTGAGCCAATTGGCTATTTAACTCTCCTGAGGTATAATAATGGGCATGGATAGCAAGCCCATTCTCCGTTCGGAATATTTCTACAAATTTTTTCAGTGTCCGCATTGGATTTGGTATGACATTTATGGCGACGGCCAGCATAAGCGCGATGTCCCGCCGCTGTTAGACCTAATCTATAAAGGCAAGATGGTTCGGGCCGATCAGGATCTAGTCGTTCATAAGAAATTCGAACAGATCAATCCGGAACAATTCAAGGACCTCGATGAGGCGTTTTTGGCCACGCTCGAGCTGATGAAAAAAGGCAAGAATATTTATCACGGCGTGCTCATGTCCGAGGATTGGGTGGGCATGCCGGATTTGCTTGAAGCTCGGCCGGGGAAATCATGGCTTGGCGATTGGCACTACGTGGTCTACGACGCCCAGAATTCGCTCGCCCTTGGCGACGAATACAAATTCCAACTCATTTTCTACAGCCTCATTCTCGAACGCATCCAGGGCGTTCGGCCCACGGAAGCATTTGTCATCGATCCGCAAGGGAACGAACGGTCATTTGCGATCGGCGAATTCATTGACCAGTTTCATCTCACCCGTCTTCAAATCGAAAAAATTCTCAACGGCGAAAAGCCGGCGCCATTTTTGAAGGCCGGCTGCAAGCGCACGCCCTGGTATTCACTCTGTCTGTCGGAAACGGAGGGCTGCAGCGACGTTTCGCTCATTTATCGAATCAGCCAGGCTGATCAGCGGCGGTTGTACGAAATCGGCATCAAGACGATCAATGACCTGGCGGCGACAGATTTGAATTTTCTGCATCGCGAGCTGGAGGACTGGCAGTTTGACAAGATCGTGCGTTTTTCCAATCAAGCCAAATCGCTTATCGCCAACGAGCCGCTCATTCTGCGCAAGCCGCTGTTTCCAGAGGTCCGCTATGAAGTATATTTCGATATCGAATCCGATCCGCTTCGGGATATTGATTATCTCCTCGGCTGTTTGGTGAAAGACACGAAGACCGGTACCGTAGAGTACAAGTCATTTTTGGCGAAAGATAAAGCGCATGAACCCGAGGCGTGGCGCAAGTTTCTCGATTTCGTGGCCGGGCTTGAGGATTTTGTTATCTATCATTACGCTTTTTACGAACGGGCGGTGTTTGATCGCTTAGCTTTGCGCTATGGCGCACCCTCGGCGCTGGTTGAAAAGTTTAAAGAAAACACGATCGATCTGCACCTGAAACTCGTGGATACGGCCATCCTGCCAATTTATTTCTACTCACTGAAGGATGTTGGTGCGTATTTTGGATATAAATGGAATGATCCCCATGCCGGCGGGGCGGAATCAGTTCTGTGGTTTAACGAATGGCTCGAGAAAAGGGACGAATCTGTAATGCAAAAAATTCTTCGATATAACGAGGACGATGTTCGCGCCACCATGATCGTCAAAGATTGGTTAGCCGGCCAGAAACCCCAAAAGAACCAGGAAAAAGAGTCACTTGATTCCATCGGATGACTATGGTTTAATCGGGTAAAGGAGGGTGGCCATGGCTGATGAGAGCTATGAGAAGTACCTGCAGGAACGGCGGCGGGAGCTTCTCGAGCTCTCGCCGGAAGTCCGCCAAGCGTTGGTTCTTTTGCATCCCCATCGCCTCAAGGCGATCAAGGGCGTCGGCCATCGCGATTGCAATAGGTGCGTGCTGGCCTGGGTCTACGGCTGCGTGATCGAGAGCTGGGAACGACTCGATCCGCACATGCAGAGACGGATGTATCGGGACGGCTGGACGGTCTACATCTTCAACGCGTTCATCCGTTGGCATGACCTCGAAGATATCGTCCGAAATTCTCCGATCGCAGTCCGGACCGATCAGATTGAAAAGCATCGGTATGGTCTGCTCCGTGGTTATTTCTACGAACCAACCGATCTTCTCGCCGCGTGACCCTCTCGGGTCCGCGGCGATTTTGTTGTAGTTAAAAACGCCGGGCGGATATCATCCGCGCCGGCGCTCGTGCTTTTATTTGCCCCTTTTTGTTCCGAGAAAGGCTAGCCATCCAGGCCAGTCGGCATAGTGCTGACGGGGATTGGAAGGAAGTTTAGGGTCACGCTTGTATTTTTTAGGGTACTCGCGCTGATTCCTTATTCCTGATCTCCTCGCAGCCTTAGTTGCTGATCTCCAAGAAGGGTAAAATCGATCTTTTGATTTTATGGCCAAGAAATCATTCCAGCCTGGAAAATCTGGGTACAATCTCTTGACCATTCGCCTAAGTCTCCTGTCTTCTTTGAACCGAAGAACATATTCCTCGGGAGTCTTAATCCCAAGTTTTATCGCAGCTCTGCTCGCTTGTTTCCAGGTTGGGTATACTCTGGTCTCAAGGAACGCTTTCCAACCTGGAAAGTCTCGATAGAACCGACCTGGATAATTAGGCAACCTGAGGTTTTGTTTGCACTTCTTCCTGTAGTTCAGAGAGCTGGTTATTCCTAGAGAAATCGCCGCCTCTGAGGCAGTTTGCCAGGTTAAGTATGGTCTTTCCTTCTTCTCCTTACCTATAAAAACTCTGAAACCTGGGAAGTCCTTATAGGTGTCGGCAGGTCGAGAAGGTAGGCACATATCTTGCTTGTACTTACTGGGGTATTCCTTAGAGGAAGAAATTCCGAGTTTTTGAGCAGCTTTTCCTGCTTCCTGCCAAGTGGCGTAGATCCGACCTCTTCTACCAAGAAATATCGGAAACCCGGGAAAGCCCGAATAGTCGGCAGGTCGAGAAGGGAGTCGAGCATCATCTGTGTACCGTTTTGAATATTCAGGTTTACTGCGGATCCCTAGTTGTTGTGCCACACGACTTGCTTCCTGCCAGGTATGGTAAAGTTCCGCTTCAAGCCGATCGGCGACCTGAAGGATGGTCATGATCTGCTTGGTGAAAGTGAATCGGAACTTTCTGCCAGAAACTACGAGCATCTCCTGTGGGCTTCCGCCGCCACCCGGTCCTTTCCGTCGCTCGATTTTATCGACCAGATTCTTAACCATCCGAATCCGGTCAATATTTGCCACGAAGTCCAAAACAAGAAGTTTGTGTTTTCCAGGTCGTAAGCCGCGGCCCATTTGTTGACGAAAGACGGTTTCTGATTCCGTTGTTCGGGCGAATACGACAAGGCCAATATCCGGGATATCAACCCCTTCGTTGAACGCGTTGACTGCACACAGCCGTTGAACCGAACCATTTTCGAGTTTCTGTAGCGCATCTTCGTTTTCGCTTCTGGTTCGCCTTGAGTGGTAAACACTCGAGTTTGTGAGAAGTTTAGAAAATTCGTCCGCGCGGCGAATGTTCTGACAAAACACAACCGTCTTTTGCTTGTGTGCACGAACGATCTGGGCGATCTTCTTTTCACGCTTCTTTACGAAGAGGCGTTTTTTAACTTGTTCCAATGGGATTCTTTCCCCATTACCAAGGACGCGCTTTGCAATATCACGAAGATAGCGTTCATTAAGCGAGTCATCAGACATGAGATGGTATTCGATCGGCGGCAACCACCTCTTTGCGATCGCTTCCTCGAGAGATACTTCAGCGATTTCTTTTCCAAACAGTTCCCGAATGTCTTTACGATCCATCCGATCAGGCGTCGCAGTCATTGCAAGTTTAAGACACTTGAAATATTCCACGACTTTTCGGTAGGTTTGGGCGTGAGCGTGATGGCTTTCATCAAAGACAAGCCATTTAAAGTACCGCGGCCCGAACTCTTCGAGATGATTGTGCATCGTCTGCAACGTTGCAAAGACGATATCCGCACCCTCTATCTCTTTTGTCTGGCCGTTGAATGTTCCAAATGTAAGGTTCGGGAACACTGAGGCGTACTCTTTGTCCCGCGCCTTGCTAAGAATGGCGTTGTTATGCACGAGGAATAAACCCGGCAATTTTCCAATTCTTTTCATGGTCCAAGCCGATGTCAGGGTTTTCCCGAGACCGGTTGCCATGACCACGAGTGCTTTTCCGTCAGTACGGAGTGCATGAGTAGCCTTGGATATCACTGGCCTCTGGTAGTTCCATGGTGTCCGCTTGGTCATCTTCATCTAGCTCTCCTTGTCAAAGACCGATAAGGCATGATTATAATTTTAAATTGTAGTTATGTCAATTTAAAATAAACCCGCATCACTATGATGCGGGTGGTGTTTGTTCACGACGGAGATACTTTCTTCTTTTAAGCGCGTCGCGAGCTGCTTCTTTTTCAGCCTCTTTTTTTTGAAGGCACTAGTTTGGGGCTTCTCCCTAATTCGAGTTCTCCAGCATAAACTCCGGCTTTGAAGTTTTTGATATGATCGGGACCTGACTCGTTAACAATACGATATGTGGGAGTTACTCCCAAATGTTCCTGAACTAGGTTTTGCAGTTGACCTTTAGAATCGTATTCCGATTGCTTTTTGATGAGCTTGGGCAGTTCCACCAGCACGGTGCGGCTGATTAATTTCTGGCAGGCAGAGTATCCTCGGTCGAAATAGACCGCTCCGATGACTGCCTCCAAACAACAACTCAAGATCACCAGTCGGGCTCTTCCTGTATTCTTTGCTTCACTTCGAGATAATAGGATAAATTGTTCGAGCCCTAACTTTTTAGCTACTTCTCCGAGATGCTCACGATTTACGACCAACATCACCAGATTGGTCATTTCTCCTTCCGAGCCGTGGTGGTGAAGATAGAGATGTTCTTTGGTAACCAATTCTAGAACAGCATCTCCAAGAAATTCCAATCGCTCATTGTGGGGAACGGGATGCCTTCCGTCTTCATTCAGATAGGAACGGTGGGTAATCGCCGACAGCAAAAGCATGTGATCTCGAAACTTTATTCCCAAGATTTCTTCCAGGGATTCGATGTTTTTCAATGTGCCCTCCTAAATTACAATACCACAACTTTGTATTCTTGACAACTATGACGTAAAAAGTTACTATAAATACCCGTACATTAAAAATTTCTTCTTAAACAACGGAGGATCCGATGCGAGAGATCAAGGCAAGTGCAAATGGAATCCCCGTTGTATTCACGGGGGCATCGAAGGAAATCTGGGATTTCCTCAGAACAAAGTTCCCAGGCAAGGAAATGACTATTCGGCATCATGATGCCAAGAAACTGGCTGAAGAAGCCGGCATGGAAACAGCGCAGACACTTTGGGATTTACTGCGCCGGTTTGAAAGTAGAGGACTGCTTCAAGATCGCCGCCGATTCGAGGGTATAGGGATAACTTGGCGTTTCACCGAATTGCCGATCGGAGTTACGGGCAAGGTTCATGATCCTGAAAAGCCAACCTTGGTGGTACCTGTTCACGAAGGAAGTGGCGGACTCGATACTTCGCACGTCTTCCTGCCAAGCGTACACTTCAGTCGTGACCTTCGGGACGAGTCTGACGAGATTCTGTTGCAAATGTATATGGCGGATGTGAGGAAGTTTGTTCTGTTGACCAAGGCAGAGGAACAGGAGTTAGGTCGTCGGATCAAGGAGCAGAAGGACCCAGAAGCGCGGGAGAAGATGATCAACCACAATCTACGGTTGGTCGTACACTGGGCTTTTAAGCATAAGGGCCGAGGACTGCCTCTCATGGATCTCATTCAGTATGGGAACGAAGGCTTGATCACAGCGGTTGAGCAATACGACCATACTCAAGGCAACAAGTTTTCAACCTACGCGTCCTGGTGGATTCGTAGTAAGATTTGGAGAGGTCTCCAGGATGGCGTGAACATGATTCATGTTCCCGTTTATATGTACGAATTGTTCGGCAAAGTTTCCAAAGCGATAAAAAGTCTGGAAAAAGAAGGAATGACAAGTCCTTCCGCCGAGCAGATCGCAGAAAAAGCGGGGATGCTGCAGGAAGAAGTGAAGTGCCTCCTTGAATTTAGTCGTACTTCCCAAGTCACAGAACTTGACGCGGTCGTAGGGCTAAGTGGCCTCAACGGAAAGCGTGAAGGAGAGGAAGGTGATACTCTCGGGGCGTTTATCGAAGATCCTTCGTCGTTATCTCAAGAGACAGTGGTCATGGCAAAGCGGGCTATGGTGCGATTGTCTCGGCAACTGGAGATTGTTTTAGGCCGGGTCTGGGATAAGCGTAGGGAGTATCTCCCTCCTCTTATACTTTACCTGGGCTTAGACAATGCTACCTATGCCAAACGGAGCATGGATAAGGTGGCAGGAAACCTTGAACTCATTCGGGGGCATCGAGTTACTCGCAGCCGTATTCAACAAGTAATTGAGGGGGCTTGTCGAATAGCCGGGATTTCCTCAGAGGATCTTAGATGGTTGGTAGAGCGGCTACGATTAGCGTCCGAAATTACCGAGGAGCCATTGAGGACTTACTCACCATCGGCAGTCCTCGAGACGATTAAACTGCCAGTAAATTCTCACCCGAAGTTCAATGCTCCCCATCTGGTCTGGAGCAAACCGGAAACTAAGGCAAAACTAGAGCATAAGCAGGCAGGGTCCTCAGCACCCGTTCCTACACTTCCACTCGAGTTGCTGAACTTTCTGCCAATTATCGAGAAGGAGGTGTTTAAGGCTTACTACGGGCTTGGCACAAAAAGAAAGGAAGCAGAGGAAGTTGCCATTGAGTTTGGAATGCCAGTGTTGAATATTCGCCGGGTCATCGAGCGTGTGTGGGCGAAGTTGAAAGATCAGGGCGTTGTAAAGGAACCACATTTGCTTCTGGCGGCGATGAACCGTTCAGGGCGAGACTGACTTATGAAGTCAGTCTTTTTTTAAAAAAATAGCTCTGAGATTTTATCTCAGAGCTGAAGATGATCGCTTTTTACTTTTTGCTGCCTTTCTTCGTTTATTCGGAAACTTCTTCACACGTCCCATGATCCGCCTGCCTTGCCGCAGCTCAGGAAAGTGATGATAGATATACTTGAGTTCTGTGATGATTTCCGTAATACGCTTCTTGGCTCCCATCCGTGCGTATTTTTGAAGATCGAATTTAGAAGTCACGACTCTCAAGTGCTTTTGTGTCCGTCTGGATCGAGTTTTCGTTCTTACTGTTCTCTTGACCTTTTCTTTTTGAGGTTCACGTCCCTCAGTGATCGCCCGAAGTCTTGTGATTGCCTTTGTTGTGACTTCCCACACACCACGCTCCGAATTACTGAGCAGCCCTTTCCGGCGTAGACGGATCATATACACGGAAGGTTGACTTGCCACTTTGCTGGCTAGCTTTCGGAAGTTCGGAATCGTCAGTTCGCCGCTTTCGGGCACTGCGCTTAATGCGGCCCAGAAAATCTCGCCCTCTTTGGCCGTTAGTCCAAGAGGGGATAAGATTTTACTTTGATCCGGATGTTGAAGTACGCGCTGAATCAGTTCAAATCTTGGATTTGACAACTATCACCTCCAGATCAACATGATACATTACTTTTTTGTTAAGTCAATTAGTGATGGACAGCATCACTTTATTGTTATACAATATTGCTCTGATAAGGAGAGTTTCCATGGCTCATTCACAATCGAATACCGCAAAGCAAAACGAGCTGAGGGAACGGATTCTCTGTGTCAATGAGATCCTGATCGACCAAGAGATCCTGCCGCCATCGATGGGTGAACACCTTCCGATGTCTGAAGCAGGTCTCCAATCGATATTTCCTCAGCGTTATCGTCTCTTTCGAAAGATCTGGGAAAGCCACACAGGCTTGTCTCCCGAGTTAAGTGGAGACGAATTGGACGAAATATCGAAGTGGCTGTACATGGTCAATTCTCTTGATCGGTATACCACTCGTCACCGGCAGGCTAATCAGAAAGACCAGACTCTTTGTGCCCCTCAATTTAGAGTGTTTGAAGACATCAAAGACTTTCTGGAAAATGGGGGAACACAAGGATACATCAAGCTACCTACTGGCACCGGGAAGACGGTTATTTTCTTGGAATTGATCGAAGCAATCGGTTTGCGGGCACTGATCGTGGTTCCCAAGAAGATGCTCATCGAACAAACCACTGAGAAGCTGTCCGAATTCACCGAGGACTTGGACGTAGGTAGAATTTATGCCGATGCCAAGGAACATGGTCGCCAAGTTACCGTCATTACCTATCAGTCGCTCGCGGGAGAATTAGGGCGAGGATCCCTACGGCTGAATGGATTTGACCTTGTCATCTTAGATGAGGTTCACCAAGCCCTGAGCTGGCGCCGGTCGGATGTGATACGGGAACTCAAGTGTCTCGTGAAGATCGGATTTACGGCGACACATCGTTTCTCTGATAAAAAACAGGCCTCTAACCTTCTCGGGGCTCCGATCCACACAATGGAGATCCCGGAAGCGATCGAGGAACGCCTCTTGAGCCCGTACTCGGTGATCATTGCAGAAACTGAAACCGACATCACTGAGGTGCCGGTTATGGGTACTGGTGATTATCATCCGGAAAAACTGGAGGTGGCAATTAACGTAGCTGCTCGAAATCGAGTGGCTACTCGACTCTATCGGAGCATGTTTGAGGGCAAAAAGGCGATCGCGTACTGCCAAGGCGTCCAGCACGCACTGGATCTTGCGCAGGTGTTTGTTCAAGCAGGGATCCCAGCCGCGGCGATTCACGGCAAGCAGAAAGTAAAGGAACAACTAGATCTTCTTCGTAAGTTCCGAAAGGGTGAAGTTAAAGTTCTTTGCAATTCGGATATCCTCATCGAAGGGTTCGATGAGCCGTCAGCGTCAGTGTGTTTAAACCTACGGCCTACCCTCTCAACGGTAGTTGCAGAGCAGCGTGGAGGAAGAATTCTACGCTTAGATCCGAATGATCCGAACAAGCGGGCAATTATCGTTGAGTTCGTCGACAGAAACCGGGATCGGAAAAAAGTCCAGGTTACTTTTCCCGAGGTTTCAGGTGCTTCTTCCATTGGTGGCAACTCTCGACCATCATTCCCTGAGGTTGAGGGGGTAAATATCATCAGTATCTCTGAGGATGTGGATGAATATGTGCAGAACATGGCGCAACGGAGAAGCGAAGCCGCTCCGATCGGTTGGACTAGTTCTTCCGCTCTAGCCGCAGCGCTAGGGATTAGATTTCAGGTAGTTGAGTTTGTCGCCAATCGGCTTCGAGCTGAGCACCCTGAATGGTTCCAAAACTATCTCGTAGGGGTTAAACGGTATCGGGAATTCTATTCACCCGAACTTACCGCCCGCCTCATCAGGGAGGTTCAGGCAAAAGAACCTGCCCCGTCTGGATGGAAAACGGACCATCAGATGTCTCGAGAACTTGGGAGGATGCTGCGGAGCATCCAGAAAGCTGCCGCACTGCTTGGCGCTAACCATCCGGAGTGGTTTCGGATGTATCTCGATCGTGTGGAGGTTAGCACTGAACATTATTCTCCTGAGTTAGTCCAGGAAATGAGGAACTATTTCGGAAAAAAATGAGCCCAGCATGATCGCGATCATGCTGGGCTTTTGTATTGCGAACGAATCAGCTCAACTCTGTGAGTAAGAGTGGCATCTGACTTAAGGAGCTGCTCAATTCTTCGAAATCCATGCATGATGTTAGAATGATCACGCTTCAGCATCCTGCCGATTTCGGGGAAAGACATTTGGAGGTCTGTTCGTAGAAGATACATAGCGACCTGGCGAGGTGATGAGTAGGTAGCCTTTCTATTACGGCTGATTAATTCGTCCAGAGTGACTTGATACGCCTGGCAAACAGTGGTAAGTATCCCTTCTGCGGTTAGTCTCTCCTTAGTGTTTTTGATCAAAACCTCAATCGGTTTTTTTGATCGACTCACTTTCCGTCTTGATGTCGGAATGCGATAGTTCCAGAAAGCTTTCTCTCTGGCTGCGGTTTCAAGTTCATTCTGTTCCTTCTGATGAGGTCCGCAAAGATCTGAATTGTTGTAGCTCGAGAGGCTTGTTGAGCACCCCTGGAACCACTTACACTTTCTTTCTTGACTCATAAAGAACTCCTAATATGACTTTATTACCCTAAAATCCTTATGATGTAAAATGGATTGTTTGACATAAAAAAACTGGCGTGTTTAAATCTCAAGGCATACAATTCTCATGAATCGGAACCTGTTTCTCATTTGCATCATCGTCGGTTCGTTGCTCTTGTCTCTTTTCGTCGCCCCGCAGTTCGCGAACAAGGTTATTGACATAACTCATCTGCCGGTACCAAAGATATCGGCACGGCCGTTCCGCCTCGGCCTCGATCTGCTTGGCGGCACTCATCTTGTGTACCAAGCTGATCTGTCGAAAGTTAAAACGTCTGCGGCCGACTCCATGAGCGGCGTGCGTGATGTGGTGGAGCGGCGGGTGAATCTTTTTGGCGTGGCGGAACCGGTGGTCCAGGTGTCGGGCAATGACCGGCTGATCGTGGAGTTAGCAGGAATCAAAGATGTGAATCAGGCAATCCAGCTCATTGGCCAGACACCGTTTCTGGAATTTCGAACCGAGCTGCCGCGTGACCAAGGCGATCAAATCATTAAAATAAAGATGGGCGTGCAGGCCGGGGATTTAACCGCCGCTGTGCTGTGTGATCCCAACAATGCCCAAGCGTTCGCTAGTTTTCTACTTCAGTACGGTGCTGATCCATGTTTTCAGTCGGCCGGCTTAGACGGCTCTCATTTGGAAACCTCCCAGCTGGTATTTGATCCGCAAACCTATCAGGCCCAAGTCTCACTCAATTTAAACGATGAAGGGACGAAACGTTTCGCTCAAATTACCCAAGCTAATGTCGGCCGGCAGGTAGCCATCTATCTGGACGGCTTGCCTATTTCCACGCCGGTCGTGCAAACGGCCATTACCGACGGCAACGCGGTGATTTCGGGCAACTTCACGCCTGAAGCGGCCAAGACGCTGGTGGAACGCTTAAATTCCGGAGCGTTGCCCGTGCCGATCAGCTTGATTAGCCAGCAGACCGTGGGCGCCAGCCTGGGCAACGAGTCGCTTCAGAAAAGTCTCAAGGCGGGCTTATTCGGTCTAATCTTTGTGGCGCTCTTTATGATCTTGCTTTATCGCCTGCCGGGAGTAGTTTCCATACTGGCCTTGATGGTATATGTTTTGGTAGTCCTATCGTTTTATAAGATCATTCCGGTCACCCTGACGTTGGCCGGCATTGCCGGATTCATCCTGACGCTGGGCATGGCCGTTGACGCGAACGTGCTGATTTTCGCCCGCATGAAAGAGGAACTGGCCGCGGGTAAGGACGTGGCTAGGGCAGTGGATGAGGGATTCAAGCGTGCCTGGCTTTCGATCCGCGATAGTCACGCCACGACCCTGATCAGCGCCGTGATTCTGTACATGTTTACCACTTCGATCGTGAAGGGCTTCGCGCTCACACTGGGCATCGGTACGATCATAAGTCTCATCACTGCTACTTTGATTACCCGGACGATCCTGGCAGCATTTGTTCGTCCCGTGTTCACTAAACGGCGCTGGCTATTCGGATAACTATGAAACCCATCTATTCGATCATGTTCGTGGTATCGCTTGTCTTATTCGGACTCTCGGTTATCGCTTTGGCCGCCTTTGGACTCAATTTTGGTGTCGATTTCAAAGGAGGCAGTATATTGGAACTTGAGTTTCGACAACGGCCCGGTATCGAAGAATTGCGCTCTGCTTTGGCTTCAGAAATAGATCAGATTGAAATTAGTCCAGCAGGGGATCATGGCTATATCCTTCGAACACACGAACTTTCTGAACAGCAGCATCAGGCGGTATTGGGCACGGTGGCTGATAAGTTTCCGGAAGCAGGCTTGTCCGAAAAACAGTTTAGTTCGGTCGGTCCGGCTATCGGTCAGGAATTGCGGACGCGCAGTCTCATCGCGATCGCGATCGTTCTTGTCTTAATTCTGCTGTACATCGCTGTGGCATTTCGAAAACTATCAGGCGTGCTTTCACTCTGGAATATGAATATCGCGGCCGTAGTCGGATTGCTCCATGACATCGTGATTCCGCTCGGCGTGTTCGCGATTTTGGGCCGCTACTACGGCGTGCAGATCAGCGCCATCTTCGTAGCCGCGATCCTGACCATTCTCGGCTATACAGTGTCGGACAAAGTCGTCATCTTTGACCGAGTACGGGAAAATATCCTCCGCGGGGCAAAGGGCCCGCTGGGCGATATCGTCCACAAAAGCGTGATGCAGACGTTGGTCCGCTCCATTAATAACACCCTGACCGTGGTCCTGTCCTCGGCCGCTATTTTCTTCTTCGGCGGCGAGAGTATCCGTTACTTTGCCCTGGCTCTAATGATCGGTATTTTCTTGGGCGCTTATTCCTCGATTTTCGTGGCTTCACCGCTCCTGGTATGGTTGACCGAACGGCGCAAAGTAAAGATATAAGGTACTTCATTTGACTAAAAAACAGCTATATTGTATGATACTATCAACCTTTTAGAACGTATTACAGCATGACTAATACTTCGCAAACAATCAAGAAAACCGTAGCGGATTTACTCAAAAACGCCTCGGCCCGCAACAAGGACATCATTTCCCGCCGTTTTGGTTTGAAAACTGGCAAACGGGAAACCCTGGAGTCGATCGGCGCTTCCTACAATATCACCCGCGAACGTGTCCGCCAGATCGAGGAGACGACCGTCAATCAGCTCTGCCAGGCGGTGGCTGATAACGATGAAGTAAATCGCTACATCGCACTGGCCAAAGATATTCTTGCCGAGAACGGCGGCATTATCAAAGAAGAGGATCTCTTCCGTTCTTTCAGCGGCCAGGAAGGCAGCACGGTCATTAATTCTTCGCTTGTATTTCTACTTTCCCTTAGCGACGAATTAATCCGTCGTCAGGAAAGCGACGATTTTAATTCTTTCTGGGCGGTGAACAAGGATGCGCTCGATTCGTTTAAAAATACTACTGCAGGTCTGATTTCAGTATTGAAAAAGTCGGGTCGGGTAATCACTCGCGATGATTTCTCGTACGTGGCGCGCAAGACCAATGTCCCGGGCTTTTCCGGCAACGGCAAACCTTTATCAGATGCTGAAATTGAATTGGCGATGGCGGTGTCCAAAGATATCGGTACCAATATCTTCAATGAAGTCGGGTTGGCTTCCTGGTCCGAAATCAAGCCTAAAGGCGTGCGCGATAAAGCTTTCCTGGTTCTTAAAAAGTCCGGCGAGCCTCGCCACTTTAGCGAGATTGCCAAGCTCATCAATGGCGCGGGATTCAATAATCGCAAAGCGAATATTCAGACCGTCCATAACGAACTGATCAAAGACGAACGGTTCATCCTCGTCGGTCGCGGTATGTATGCCTTGTCCGAGTGGGGCTACAAAGCGGGAACGGTCAAAGATGTTCTCGTCGATATCCTTGCCAATCACGGCAAGCCGATCCCCAAAGCCGCCTTGATCGCCAAAGTCAAAGATGCGCGCATGGTCAAAGAAAACACTATCTTGCTCAACCTCCAGGATCCTAAGACGTTCGTTAAACATGAAGACGGTTCCTACAGCCTTAGAGGCTAATTAAAATACCCCCTCTTTTCGAAAAGAGGGGGTATTTTAATTTCCGGTGAACTCGGTATACTAACAGCAATGACTGATACGTTATTTCTCGTATTGAATTCCTTACAATCCGGCTTTGTCATCCTCTTGAGCTGGTGGTGGTTCTGGGTGCCTCTCATGCTCTATGCGATCGTCTACGGCGAAATGGCTCAATATAATCGGCTTTCGTATCTTTCGACGCTCAAGTGGGTTCTGATTGAAATCCGAGTGCCCCAAGAGGCAGGCAAGAGCCTCAAGGCGATGGAACAGATTTTCGTCGCTCTCCATGCCATGGCTGCGCCCAAGCCGCCCAAGAATCTAAAAGAGCGCTACGAAGCGTGGCGCGACCGCTTTATTAAGGGTAAAATTCCCCATTGGTTGTCCTTGGAAATCATTTCGATCGGCGGCGAGATTCATTACTACATCCGCGTGCTTGAAGAATACCGCGATGTGGCCGAAGCGCAGATTTACGGTCATTATCCCGACGCGGAGCTCACGCAGGTGCAGGATTACCTTGCCCAGCTTCCGGCCGCGTTGCCGACCGGCGATCTTGATATCACCGGTGCTGAAGCTGCGTTACAGAAAGAAGATGTCATTCCGATCAAGACGTATCTTGAATTCGAGGAGGAAAAACCGGGCAAAGAAGACGTTAAGCGCATTGATCCGCTCGCGCCTTTGGCCGAGATGATGAGTTCGATGCAATTCGGCGAATATCTTGCTATACAATTTCTAATCCGTCCAACAGGGGACGGCTGGGTCAAAGCGGGTCAAAAAGTACTCGATAAAATTTACGAGAAGCCGGAGAAGCCACGCAATGACGCCCTGGATAAAACTATATCTGGCATTGAAAAAGGCGTTGGCGCCATCTTCGGCGTCGAGGCTGCCGAGGAAAAGAAGGAAGATAAAAAAGAAGGCAAGAAATTCGGCGAATTGAGCCCGGGCCAGCAGGAAGTGGTCAAAGCGATGGAAAAAGGCTTCGCCAAATTGGCGTTTGAAACCGGCATACGTATATTGTACGTGGCCCCCAAAGACCGCTTCGTGGCCTCGCGCGTGCCGGGCGTCTTCGCCGCGTTCAAGCAATATTCCACCCAAGCGCTGAACGGATTCAAGTCTGGATCCAGTCCGGAGGTAAAAAAAGGATTCGGCAAAGCCAAAAAAACCTTAGTCAACAAAGAGGCACTGTTCAAGCGCTTTAAGACCCGGGAATTTCCCCAGAAGCCATTCGTATTGAACACCGAAGAATTAACGACTATCTTTCACTTCCCGGATATCGGCGTGAAGACTCCGTCATTGCCGCGGGTGGAAGCAAAGAAAGGCGAACCGCCCGCAGGATTACCCACAGTCTAAAATGAATCCAACGGA
This sequence comes from Candidatus Yanofskybacteria bacterium RIFCSPHIGHO2_02_FULL_50_12, assembly GCA_001794525.1. Taxonomy (GTDB): domain Bacteria; phylum Patescibacteriota; class Minisyncoccia; order 2-02-FULL-40-12; family GWA2-44-9; genus MGJZ01. The sequence goes on from MGJZ01000018.1 coordinate 19,977, forward strand.
TAATCAGATACTCGTATTGGGTGAAACTAACTTCCGGAATAACCGGGAGCGGTTTGGCATTAAATTGGATGACCGCCGGCGTCATATGTACGTGGTCGGTTCGACTGGCATGGGCAAGACGGAATTTTTAAAGAACATGGCCATTCAGGATATTCAGGAAGGCCGTGGCATTGCCTATCTTGATCCGCACGGCGATGCCGCCCAGGATCTACTGGAACATGTCCCCCCTGATCGAGTAAAGGATGTCATCTATTTCGATCCGGGCGATTTGGAATTTCCACTCGCTTTTAATGTTTTGGAAAAGGTGGACTATCAATACCGCCACCTGGTGGCGGCGGGCCTCATGGGCGTATTTAAGAAGCTATGGGTTGATGCCTGGTCCGGCCGCATGGAATACATTTTGAATAATACTATTTTGGCGTTGCTGGAAACACCCGATGCCACCTTGTTGTCGATTAACCGCATGTTGGCGGACAAGAACTTTCGAAAACAAGTCGTGGAGCAGGTCAAAGATCCGATTGTGAAAGCTTTCTGGGTGGATGAATTTGCGAAATATGCGGACAAATTCGCGTCGGAAGCGACGGCTGCGATTCAGAACAAAGTCGGCCAATTCGGATCCAATAACCTTATTCGCAATATCATCGGTCAGGTGGGATCTAAGATTGATGTTCGGAATATCATGGACGAGGGTAAGATCCTGATTGTTAATTTGTCGCGCGGAAAAATCGGTGAAGACGCCTCACGCCTGCTCGGTGCTCTCTTAGTCACGAAAGTTCAGCTTGCGGCCATGTCGCGCGTGGATGTTCCAGAGAATGACCGCCGAGATTTCTATCTCTACGTCGACGAATTCCAGCACTTTGCGACCGAGTCGTTTGCCAACATCCTATCTGAAGCTCGCAAATTCCACTTGTCGCTGGTGGTTGCTCACCAATACATCAAGCAGATGGAAGAACCGGTCGCCGATGCCGTATTCGGCAACGTCGGCACGCTAGTGCTGTTCCGGGTCGGTGCCGAAGACGCCGAATTCCTTGAGAAGTGGTTCGCGCCGGATTTCATGGCTTCCGACATCGTCAATCTCGGCAAGTACAATATTTACATCAAGCTCATGGTGAACGGCATCACCTCGAAGGGCTTCTCAGCCGCCACATTAGCGCCGTTCCCAAAGATGGAGGAGTCGCACAAAGACGAGATCATCGCGTTTTCACGAAATGCCTATGGCACCCATCGCGAAAATGTCGAGAAGAGCGTTGCCGAATGGGCCGCGCCGACGGAAGTTTCAAGTATGTCGACATCCGGTGGCTCATCAGCCCCGCGTCCTCGATTTGATAGTGGTCCTCGGCGAGAATTCCCATCTCGCCGCAGTGGTCCACCTCGTCCGTCTCGGCCTGCCGTTCAACGACCGTCTCAATCACCGGTTTCCCTGAATGCATTAGAACAGGGAGCAGTTGATTTTCAAGGCCGGAAAATCGAAGAAAAGAAACGCGCGGTCACGACCAGCGCAGAATTTCCAAAAAAAGAAATTGATACCGCTGAACTCAAACGTATTCTCGAAGAAGCATTGAAGAAGTAAATCAAAACCGGGTCGCCTCTGGCGACCCGGTTTTGATTTATGCGGCGGTTTCGACTTCCTCTGATTTTTCCAACGGCTGCTCCTCGGTGTGACCATGGCGAGTTTGGAATGCGTCGAGATCTTCTTGCGCTGCTTGGAGCGCAGCTTCCAGATTCTGAATGCGAACATCCCAGATCCGATCCTCGAGATTCAGTTCGGCATCAGTGCGAGCCTGCTCCAGATCTCTACTTAAATTGTCGACCCGCTGCTTGAGGAGATTATACTTTTCTCCAATGCTGCCTGGTGCTGATTCGAATTGTTCCATATGCTGCAGTCTAAAACTTCTCAATAATCGCAGCAAATACAGTTATAAACACCAAAGAGTTAACAGGCCTCATATAATCATATTCGAATATGATTATATGAGAGCATCAACTGTACAATGGGCGTCGTTGCATACCCTTGCGTAAAGTTTAAGAATGTGGTATATTCTTTAAATCAACCGATGAGGGTTGCATCCGCTCCTACCTAACGGGATTGGCCCGAAACGGACTGGAGACGGCTCCTACGGGAGGAAACAATGGAGTTTCTTTACAATCTGATGCAGTCGTGGTGGTTCTGGGCAGCTTATCTACTCGTTTTTTCTTGGACGGTGTACAGGGTCGTGTCTGCGCTCAAGGAGACGCAGTTGTATGAGGAGGCCTTCTACTACGAGGTCCGGCTTCGTCGCCGTCGTGTTCATCCGTTCCGCTGGCTGGCAATTGCGATGGTTTTCTTTTTGGGGTATGCTCTCGCGCCGCTCTGGACTGCTCTCATTGCATTTGCATGGTGGGACAACAGAAAAGAAAGGCTCCGGTTGGAGAAGGAAAGAGCTGAACGTGAGCGGATTGCCTACGAGCGTATCAGACGGGCTGAGGCATGGAAAAAACAAAATCAGCCGACAGTGTACTACAAAACGGAGAACAACATCACGGTCGCGATCCGAGG
>MGJZ01000018.1:22534-23035 GCA_001794525.1 Candidatus Yanofskybacteria bacterium RIFCSPHIGHO2_02_FULL_50_12
CGCTTCGTGTCTTGCCCCCTACCCCGATTCATTCCTGTTCGTCCGGCCCGGAACGATTCTCTATCCGCCGGAACCTGCCGAGGTCAGTCAGATCTATTACATTTCTGGCGTTCCGTCGGATCTGTTCGTGGGACTGGCGAAGCACGCTAAACTTGAGCCGATGGATCAATTGTTCATCCCGTTCTTGAACGAGAGCTTGATGAGTTTCGAAAGTCAACGAAAGCGAATCTCCAAAACTGGCAACGCGTCCATGCATCTTCTGGACCAAGTTGTGCCAGAGGAAGTTCTGAATGGCACTGTCGAACCAGAGAAGATATCAGCATGATTCACCGCCGGAGGGAAACACGATATTTGTGTTTCCCTCCGGCGGGTTTTTAATTTCAAGGGTGTGCAAAGGGCGCCTTTGCACACCCTTGACTTAGAGTTATAATTTTGTATAATAATTTTTTGAGTGGGATGAGCCCATTCGCTCGTTAACAACTGACCACCGGCGGGACGTAA
>MGJZ01000019.1:0-1848 GCA_001794525.1 Candidatus Yanofskybacteria bacterium RIFCSPHIGHO2_02_FULL_50_12
CATAATAGACGATCTCGAAGCGCAGATGCAGCGCCCAAGAGCGTTTATCGTCCCCGGAAACACCGAGCTCTCCGCGTGGTTCGACTATGCGCGGGCTGTGTGCCGCAGAGCAGAGCGCACAGTACTGTGCGCGAGGTTACTCCGCAACCTCTCTCCCCATACTTACGCCTACCTCAACCGCCTCTCATCGCTGCTCTATGCACTTGCGCGAGTGGCGGGAGCAGAAGCAAAAACGCCGGAGGTATCGCCTTCTTATACATAAACTATCGCCTATGAATACAAACAAGGTAATAAAAGTCGTCGGCATGGCAGCCGTGATTCTCGCGCTCGTGACGGGTCTTTCTCTTTACATCAATTTCAGTCAACCGCCTGAACCTGCGGCGCAGGGACCGCAGTCATACGTCGTAGTGCTCACGATCGATAGCGTGTACGCGGATAAGCAGGTTGCTGTGTCTTCAGACGAGACCGTACTGCGCATGTTGGAGCGGTTGGATGACGCAGATTCCTCTCTACAACTTACGACCAAGGAATTTGCGGGGCTTGGTATCTTGGTGGAAGGTATGGGTGCCTACCAAAACGGCACGGATGGAAAATATTGGCAGTATTTTATAAACGGTACGCTCGCACCGGTAGGAGCGGATCAGTATGTACCCGCAGCTGGCGACAGAGTGGAGTGGCGGTTTATTGTGCCTGAAACGCAGCTATGACTGTCAGTGTAAAAAATATCATCGAGGCATGTGTACTTATAGCACTCGGCATAACTGCTCGCCTTATCCCTCACCTTCCTAACATGACGCCAGTGGGAGCGATTGCGCTCCGATCACGGGCGCGCTTTGGCACATGGGGACTTATAATCCCTATCGTGAGCATGGCTCTCTCTGACGCCTTAATTGGTTTTTACGATCTCCGGCTTTTAGCGAGCGTGTATATCTCTTTTTTGTGCGTAGGGTTGATGGGCGTCCTTTTGAAGAAGCGGCCAGCTGCACCCCGCCTCGCTCTTGTGGCGCTTGCGGGTTCAATGCTCTTTTTCGTCATTACCAACACAGCCGTATGGGCGCTCTCACCCTGGTACGAGAAATCGCTTATGGGGCTCATTGCTTGCTACATCGTCGCACTTCCATTCTTCGCCTCAATGCTCGTAGGCGACCAGCTCTTCACGTTCTTACTGTTCCGCTATGAGAAGTCGGCGAAATTTTACTACATCCTCAAGAACTTTTTATCCACCGACCACTTACCCGCACCCATAACCAGAAGCACTGCACACGCTGCAACGAGCAAAAGCACATACTCGTAGCCGCCTGCGGTCGACGAATATCCTTTGCTCAAGTGCACGGTAAGAATGGCCAGTATCGCGACAAGCCCGGTAAGCTTAGCCGCAAGACGGGTGTACGCGCCCAATATGAGCGCCAAACCTCCGATAGTCTCTATCGCGATAAGCACGACCGCGAACAGCTCCGGCACGGGGTACTGCAGGGTATTTAAGAAGGCGGCAGTTAAATCCACCCCTGCCTCCCACTTCTGCCAGCCGTGGGTAAAAAACACGAGACCGGTTGCAATACGCAAAAACAAAAGCACTTCGTCGCTCCACTTCGCCGCCCAGGTGCCCGAAATAATATGTCGCATACGTAAAAAATGCGTTAAAGACTAATACCTCAAGTATAGCAACTGGGAACGGGCACTAGGTCGCACGTGTGGAGACTATTTTGCCGTCGTCTATATGGATGATTTTGTCGGTGAGTTTGGCATACTGCTCTTCGTGCGTCACCATAATGATGGTCTGTCCTTCTTTGTGCAGGTCTTTAAAGATGTCCATTATGACCTTTGACGACTGGTTGTCGAGGTTGGCGG
>MGJZ01000019.1:1873-6421 GCA_001794525.1 Candidatus Yanofskybacteria bacterium RIFCSPHIGHO2_02_FULL_50_12
CGGCTTGTGCGCCACTGCACGGACGATCGAAACCCGCTGCTGCTCGCCGCCGGAGAGTTGAGAGGGGAGATTGTGCAAACGTTCACCTAAGCCCGCGCGCAGAAGTGCCGCAGCCGCTTCTTTGTATGCGCGTTTTTTTGAGTGCCCCTGCATCAAGAGCGGGAGCGCCACGTTTTCAAGCGCGGTGAGTTCAGGCAAAAGCGCGTAGTCCTGAAACACGTAGCCGAACTTAATAAGACGCAAACGCATTTTTTCATGCGCACTCATCGAGTGCGTGTTGTGGCCGTCGATAATAACTTCACCGGCGGTGGGATCGTCTAAGAGCGAGAGCTGGTAGAGAAGCGTGCTCTTCCCTGCCCCCGAGCGGCCGATGATCGAAATAAACTCGCCCTCTTTCGCCTTAAAGTCGATGCCTTTTAAAACGCGGGTTTCCACCTCGCCGTTTATGAATGTTTTTTGGAGATTTTTTGTTTCAATCATACGTTTCTAGTTGCGGCCCAAAATCGAGTCGAGGGTATTTTTGCGGATAATCATCCAGGCGGGTATCAGACCTGCTATAACGGTTGAGACTATTAAGAGCCCCACGCGAACAAAAGTTTGGCCGTAGGGCGCCACCAGTATGCCGTCGCTAAACGGAAAGTCGATCGGATGCGCATTGAAGAACGGCACGAGAAAGCCATACACTAGGAGCAACCCGATAGCGGAGCCGATTACCGCATAAAAAATCGACTGAAATACATAGGAAATCATAATCGCTCGGCCGCTAATGCCGATGCCTTTTAAAATGCCGATAAACTTGCGGCGGGTTATGGCGTTGATAAAGACCACGATAAAGATCGTAATCGAGGCGACGACAAGACCTATCGAGGAGAACATGGTCCCTAGCATATTAAAGGTGTTGATGATGTCGAGAAAGGCCTGCGGCAGCGCTTCGTCGAACGTCTTTACGTCGGCGTACAGGTCGGCACCTCTCAGCTTCAGCGAGTCGCGCACTGCCTCGGGCGAGGAACCCTCCCGCACCTTCACCGCTATTTCGGTCACGTTGCCGTCGGTGCGGCCGATGATACTTCTAAACTGCGAGTCCACCATAAAGGCACGTAAGGCTATCTCGTCGACCTTGGTCTGGAGCACCCCTTTAATAGTGACCTCTCGTACGACATCCCCCACCTCGATGCGGATCTTATCGCCTATACCGACATCGTTGAGGGTCGGAAAGCCGGCCGACTCTATCGGCGTGTATTGCGAAAGCAGGTAATGGCCGAGCACCACCTGGTCGTAGTCGCCGGGCGTCAAAAACTCTCCCGCTATGATGTCTTCGCCCAAACCCGTTACCGCATTTTCGAGTACGGGGTCGATGCCGACAATGTTGGCGTTTGCGGTATCGGCTTTATCAGTGTCTTTGCGGGTTTGGTAGCCAGCTTCGAGCGTGCCCGCCATGCTGTAGCGCGGCGTTATAACCTCGATCTCAGGCAACGAGTTAAGAAGTGTGATTAGGTTGGGACTGTTCTCAATGTAGCGCTTGTCCAAGGGCGCCGAGATGATGATGTCGCTCGTAAATTTGGTGCGCACCCCCTCGACTGCGCCCTGCAAGAGCCCCACCAAAATGCCCGAGACTACCACCAGGTTCAGAAAGGTCAGTATCATGACCGAAATAATGAGCGAGGTGGTCCAGAGGCTCGCGCGCCGCAGAGCCCGTAGTGCCAAAAACCAGCCGATACGGATATTGAGAGGTATCATGAGACGCTACTCGGAAAGTACGACTACTTCGCCTGGAGAGAGACCTGAAATAATTTCTATCGAACCGATCGATGAGACAGCACCGGTCTCTACCTCGCGCTCTTTCATAGTCTCTCCTTCCATAACGCGCACGAAGTCTTTGCCGTCGCGCGAAGTGACCGCGCGTTGCGGAATGCTGATAATGTTGTCTCTGCGGTCTGCGGTTATAACAACGTTTGCAGTCATGCCGGAGCGTATCCGCTCGTCTTCCGCTACAAACTCCAGGATTGCTCGGTACGTGGAGACGCCGTCGCGCACCGTCTCTGCCGGGTCGACGGACACCACCACTGCATCAAACAGCACTCCGCTGCCGTATGCATCGAGTGTCACGGCCGAAGAAGCCCCGGGCCACACGAGTGAGAGATTTATCTCCGGCACAAAGCTCTCTATCTGCAGCGTATCGTCGCCAATGAGCGAAATAACCGGCTCATTAACTGCGGCGGTAGCGCCAACCTCGGTGTCAACCACTGTGATAATGCCGACAAACGGAGCGCGGAGTACATGTTCGTTTATTTCAGTCTGGATGCGCTGAACTTCAGCTTCGGCATTTGCAATCGCCTTCTCGCGCGTCCGGAGTGTCTCTTGATACGCGTTGTAGTTTGCAAGATACGATGAACTCTTGGTGTTTGGAATAGTTATGTACCAGATAGTATTCTCGTACGCGGCCTGCCCGTCTGGGAACGAAATAAACAGTCCGCGAGTGCCTAACGCTGTCGGCTCATTGTCGAGCACCTCTACCAGTCCCACGGTTTCCAGCTGGAACACGCGCAGCTCGTAGTCGGACGAGTTCTCTTTTTTAGTGATGCGTGCACGATACGTACCCTCTGCACCGTCGTAAATACCGGTGATTGCGGGCGCAGTGGCATCGTCGGACGAAGACGACGGTACGGCGGCAAGGTCGTCGGAGAGAAGGGTTCTGTAGGCGCTTGCAACAAGCTCATCCTGCTCTTTTTGTACTTTATCGAGGTCAGCCTGCGCCGTGCGGAGTTCTGCCGCAAGCACGCTGATACCGAGTGTGGCAAGTGTCTTCCCTGCAGCGACCCTGTCGCCCACTCTAACGTTAAGCGCTTCCACCCGACCTGTTTCAGAGAAGGCTAGGTCTACTTCCTGTGCTGCCACCACCTTGCCGGAAACGGAGACTTGCTGGAGAAATGTACCCTGCTCAACTACAAGAGTTTCAACAGGAACCTCGCCGTTCGAAAAGTAAAACCATGCCCCAAGTCCTGCGAGCACGGCAACTCCGATATACACCACGGGCTTTCCCGTAAGTTTTTGCAACGCTTTTTTCATACTGTCGTATCACTTTACTATAACTTTTGTTTCTCCCAAAGCTCGAAAAAGCGCCCTTTTTTAACCATAAGTTCATCGAAATTGCCCGACTCCACCAGCTGCCCCTCTTCAAGGACCAGGATCTTATCCATCTCTTTAATAGTGGTCAGGCGGTGGGCGATAACGACTGCAGTTACGGTTTCGAAGAGCTGGTGAAGTGAGTCGCGGATTTTTTCCTCCGACTCGAGGTCAAGGTGCGAAGTTGCTTCGTCCATTAAAAGGAGTTCCGGCTGCCTATATATCGCGCGTGCGATTCCTAGCCGCTGGCGCTCGCCGCCGGAAAGCTTAATACCCTTCTCCCCTACTACCGTGTCGAGACCTTCAGGCAGTTTGCCGAGAAAGTCTGCGACATGCGCCGTCTCAAGCGCCCGCAGGAGCACTTCCTCGCTCTTTTTGTACTCCGGATTGGTAATCGTAATATTCTCCCTTAGTGAGAGGTTAAAGACCTCGGTGTCTTGGAGCACCGTCGAGACGTGGCGGAAGTAGTCTTTGCGGCTCAAGTCTTTTATCGATACATCGTCAAAGAGAATGTCGCCCGTAAATTCGTCTCGCTCTTTAAGGAGCAGTTTAAACAGGGTAGATTTGCCGGCTCCGGAGAGGCCTACAATGCCTATCTTTTCCCCGCGCTTGATTTCAAACGACACGTTGCGCAGAACCGGTAAGTCGCCGTAGGCGAACGAGACGTTTTTGAGAGCAATGCGCTGCCACTCCGGACTAAGTAGCACTTTGCCGACCTCGCTATCTATGCCGAGCGGCGACTTCGTAATATCCTTCATGCGCGAAACCGAGAAGCGGGCGGTTATGAACTCCTGGGTTACTTCCGAGAGCTCGTCTACCGACGACCAGATGTTTACGAAATAGCCGTTGAACAGCACGAGAAAGCCGATCTCGTAATGGCCTTCGAGTATCCCCATGACAATAAACGCGAGGATGCCGAAGCGGAACCCCTGCCCCAAGAAGTTGAGCAAGGAGCTCCTGAGCTGAAAGCGAAAAATGCGCAGCTTTACTCTTTCGAAAAGTTTTGCGGTCTTTTTCTCCGCGATATCGTAGAGCTCGCGTGCTATGGCCATCACCTTAACGCTCCGAATATTGTTGATGGCCTCGAACATAATGCCACTCACCTGCTCCTCTTCCTGGTTGACCATGTAGGAGGCTGCGGCCGCACGCCTGGTGAGCACAAACGAGAGCGAGAAGTACAGCACGATAAAAATAAGAAGAAACACGAGTATCGTCCGGTCGAGAAGCGCGAAGATAAATATGATGCCGACGAAGTTGACGATGATTTCTATAATATTGTCGAACCATACGCGTAAGACTTTGGTGAGCCCTGCGGCGCCGTTTTGGATGCGCTTTATCTTGTTGCCGGAGTTTTCCCGCTCATGCCACACCATAGTCTTACGCGTATGGAGGTGCTTCAGGGTCTCGAGCGTCGCATCAAGAGCC
>MGJZ01000020.1:0-1507 GCA_001794525.1 Candidatus Yanofskybacteria bacterium RIFCSPHIGHO2_02_FULL_50_12
AAGAATACGGCTGAAGTGGAATCCTGGGTCGCACCTTCGGGATCGGTCCTCAAGTCGGCATTAACGCTAACCTCCATATTCGAGCCCATCGGCACGTACGGACGGTTGGCATCGCCGCTGGACCACGCGAAGTTCACCGAAGCGCCCTGACCGAACGCGCCTTCGCTCGTCAATGTGCTTCCAGCTTTGTTCTTGTAGGTGATCCTCACTGTCTTGACGTTAGCGATGGCATCAGTGGCCTCGCCGGTAGCCGATGCGGCAAACGTCAGTTTCTCGATGAATTGAGATTCATCGGTCGCGCTCAATCGGAACTTGGAGATCGGCGCGTTCGTCTGTCCCCAGTACACCGCGCCCTTTGACGGGCTGTTGGCGGACGTGGCCAGGGTCATTGAACCGGAGTTCTTGACCGTCAACACTTTGGTCGGGGACAATCCGCCGTTTACCGCCGAATTTCCAGGATTGATGGTGTTGGAGTCATTGTCCAACGCTGTCACATCCGTGGTCGCGGCAATGTCGAAGGCGTACAGATCGCCAGCTGAGCCGGAGGCCTGGTTATTGGACAGGTCAACCCTGACCAACATCGTCTTGCTAGTGCCGGCCGGGATGTTCCAGTCCAGGTTCGAGAAGGTTATCGTTCCGGTTCCGCCAGTGCCCAACGAGTTGTTGGTCACTTTGGCAGTGCCGGCGATAAGCGCGCCTCCGGACTCGTACAGCTCCACCGAGGAAGCCATATTGGCTACCGAGATGCCGCTGTCATTGTCAGCATCAGGCGTACCTTCGTCGTAGGTGTCGCCCGTAGTGTCAATAGCGACACCGGTGAGCTTGATGGTGGTCACTTTGACGGCCGATGACTGGTTGGCCGCAAAGGTGACACCGACTGCATCTACGTTCTGGGTGCCCCTAATCTGCGTCTGGCTTGCCGGGGAACCCGCCAAGCTCAACGTCAGAGAGGAAGCGGAAAGCGTAATGTCCGGACCGGAGATGTCGGCTCGAGGTACAATGTCCGCCGCGGCAACCGCGGTGTTCGTGCCAGAGTACTTCGCAACCGTCACGTCACCGGCGTCATCGCTGTAGTCATCCAGGACGGCCCGGATGATGCTACCTGTGACCAACTCATCCGCGACATTGGCGGTGTTGATATCGGCAGTGACTTTGAAGTTATAAGTCACGCCAGCTAATAGGTCGAGGGTGTCAGTGAACGACTCCTGGACGCCGCCGCCGGCCGGGCAGGATGAGGTGTCATCAGCATGGTCGAACGCAGTCGCGTCCTTCGGACCGATAACAACCGAGTTAGTGGCTTCGTTGGAAACCTTGAAGTCAGTTACATCATCCCAGTCTGCTTCCGTGGTCTCGGTGTCGTAAGTACCGTCACCGGCCTGGTCGGCGCAGAGAGTGAACTCGGTCTTCTTGATTTCCATGTTGCTGACCGCGGTCATCGAGTACCGGAGCAGGGTGACATCGGACGCAGTGGTTCCGACGGTTGAAGCCGTGGGACCATTGAAGGCCA
>MGJZ01000020.1:1548-7100 GCA_001794525.1 Candidatus Yanofskybacteria bacterium RIFCSPHIGHO2_02_FULL_50_12
TCAATCGTCTCGTCTTTCTTACCACCCAAGTCAGCATAGACCTTGAAGGTAGCATTTCCACCCTTGGCGATGGTGAAACCAGAGCCGAGGTCGAAGACGAAGTAACTGTCCGTGGTCACCGAGCCTGTCCATGAGGACGCACCGGTCTCAATCCTGATGTTGCTGAGATCGGACGGCTTCACGGTACCGCCCTGCAACATCGTCAAGCGCTTTACGATAGCGCCTTCGGTGTTGGCGGTGAGCTTAAACTCGGAAACTTGGGCGTTCTTCTGTCCGACAGTCGGATCTGAGATCGAACCCACCTTCGCTACATCGATGGTGCCGGACGATGCTCCCGAACTGGTGAAGTTGTTGCCATTCAACGGGGTTCCCGAGATGGCGGCTCCACCGGCCGCGGTCGCGCTTACCAGCTGGATGTAGTTGACATTACCGGCAGTGTTAGCCGATGCCATGTCGGCAACGATGGAGAGGTCTTTGGAACCGTTCACCGCCACATTCAACAGGAATGTGGTATCACCAGACGAAGAGGAGAAGGACTTGCCAGAAGTCAATCTCGTCGCTCCGTCATAGATGAAAATGTTGTCGAAGTCATCGGTCTGACCAGCACCCTGTCTCTTTACATTGATCGTGTTGATAGTTCCGGTGCCGTTAAATCGGACGCGGAGCATTTCAACACCAACCGCATTCAAGGTGATAGTGGCTGGAGCCGGATTGCCCGGAGCCAGTGCCACAGAAAGCGGACCGGCGACTGGAGTCGGGGTCGCGCCCGGAACACGGGCATAGACCGGGATCTGGCTGAGCGAAGTGTAGTTCACCGAGCTCTTCGGATACCAGTTGGCTTCGTTGTTGTTGATACAGAACACCTTTTTAAAGAAGTTCGGATCTTCAGCAACGGCAGCGCTGCCGGACATGTTCACCCAGTGAAGGGCGCCATTGTCTTCAGCGTTGACTTCCACAGCCCAGACTGCCTGGTCGTTCGATTCGCAATTGCGGAACAAACCGGAAGTCGGGAAGGCGTCTCTGACCGTCGGGGTAACCGACTTGACCTGGGCGAAACCGCCGAGGTGGCCATAGAAGCTGAAAATGACAGGATTCAAGAATAAACGCTTGTATCCGTGTTCATTCACGATGTACACATCAGGATCATCGGATCCGGAAGCGCTGATCGTATTGCCTTCCTGCAGACCGTAATCTGACGGAACCGCCGCGTAAGTTGCCACTGGGGCAAGCGCAGCGAATCCCGACAACGACATGATGGTCGTTATCGAGGTAAGAGTCGAAACGGCTTTTACCAAACCATTTCGAGCTCCGTTTAAAGGATTACTCATTTTGTTTTTACTATTTACCTCTATGCTGGACCGGCAACACCGTCGCTTTCGCGAAGATGCAGATCCGGGACAGGATAGAAAATTTATACTCTCAACAATATTATCTTTCCTCAAGAATCTCGCGCCCACCTTCCATGTCGACCCGGTGCGCGATGAGATTCAATCATTAACTAAGGGAATTAGACTTTTCTTTCTTTCAATCTTGTTTTCTTGTCGCCTAATTTTTAATGTTCCTTCCTGGGCTTCCTGCCTTTGGCAATGATCGATGATTATTGACTAATGATCACTGTTCAAAGGCAGAGAGCTCACTTAAACAAAGAAATAACCGTGCCGGTTATTGGGGAGAGGATTAGTCGTGAATTTCCATGGTTTTTGGTCGTTTTTGTAGCTTACTGTGAGAGTTGATTTGCTCCTAATATCCTAGCCGATTGGGTGTTAAAAGTCAACCGTAAACTGTGCTGCTGTGCACACTGCTTAGAATCAATTGTATAAGCTTTAATGGGAAGCAACAATAGAAAATTGTGGATAAATGAAGCTTTTCATTTCCTATCGGTCTAATTTTACTGAATTTCATGGTGACAACTCATGGTGACATGGTGACATTTTTGAGGTGACACTTTTTAAATAGAACTTGTCACCATAAAAATGGCACCATGTCACCTCGAATATGTCACTGTCACTATAAATGTGTCACCATGAATTAAAGGTGAATAAACCTAGCCTGCCGAGTAGTAGGATGCCCGATTTTCCAATATCTTTCGTAAAAGCCCCCGCTTGGTCAATTCCTTCAGACTTCTCTTGACCGTTCTCTCGGACATCGCGCTAAACTGGTCAATGATGTCTTTAGTTCGAACTCGAGGCGCACTCCTGACAAACGAGACGATTTTTTCCGAAGTCGGGTTAAGCTTCTTGATCTTGGGCTTTGCCTCTTTGACGGGCAAGCCGGCGCTTTCCAATTTCTCTGTCGGAACGGAAGCGGTAGGCCGATGCTTCAACAGGAACAGTTTGTATCGGAGCAGTTGTTGTTGAGCGGCTGCCAAACAGATTTCGGAACTGATACCGAGGTGGCTGAATTCTTCGATAGCTTCGCTGATGGCCTCCGCCATCCGCGCATGTTCAGCCTTGGCAGGGGAATCGCTGATAATCTTCCAGTATAGGTAGCTCTCCAAAAAACGGTCGAGGCGCCGGCCGAACCGATCGGCAAAGAATTGATCCGTGAGCGAATGATGGACCGCGAAAAGAGCGGCGGAAAGGCGAATAAGAGGTTCGTGAGATGATTCAGGCATCTGTTGCCCTGAATACTAGCGGTAAGGATTAGTCCCGGTCAATAGTAAAAAATAGAACAGGGGAGTGCGCACATCGCATAATCCCCTGTTCTAGTAAAAAGTTATCCACATTTGCGAAACAAAAATCCCGGATCATCCGGGATTTTTGTTTATTGGATTGCCAGGAGTTCGACTTCAAATAGGAGCGTGGCGTTTGGCGGAATCACTCCCCCAGCCCCTTGGCTGCCGTATGCCAGCGCCGGCGGGATAATAAGTTTGCGCTTGCCGCCGATCTTCATGCCGGCAACGCCTTGATCCCAACCAGAAATCACTTCACCTGCGCCAAGTCGGAAAGTAAAAGGTTGTCCGCGATCCACTGAACTGTCGAATTTTTGGCCGTTGGTAAGCCAGCCCGTATAATGCACGGCAAGGGTGTCCCCCGCTTTCGCTTCTTTACCTTGACCAATTACGATCTCCTGAATTTGTAATCCGCTGGGCAGTACAGTGGGTGACGCTGACGCAACAGGTGAAGCCAGTGGCGTTCCCGGTCCCGGATTCTGATCATACAGTCCCGCGGGCGCGCCATTATTTTTCTTGACCAACAGCCAGATGGCGGCAATAACCGCAATCCCGACTACAATATAGATAAGCATGTTTTTGATCATCTTATAAATTATTAATTACAAAGGTTTGACTGGAAGCTTAGTCGGGTATAAATCCGGGTCAATCGTACGGTCAAAGCAAGTTCGACCGGCGCCATGTTCCCAATTTTCATTTCTTGGATAATAGTCCGGCCGGGCTGGGAGCGGTTCTATTGAAGATCCTTTTTGAATCTCCTGGCTGGGAAGATTAAACTCGGCGCAAAGCTGGAATGCGCGCTCGCCCTTGCGCCGATATTCGTAAGGCTGGCCGGTTTGCGGATCATTAGGAACCATGAAACTGGAGATCGGATCGCTTAGTTCAGACAGCGAGGCCGGCAAGGCGCCTTTTTGCTGCCAATAGGTATATACCAAATAGCTTTGGATCGACGCTAGGTCGCTCACTTTTCGCTCGTCGAATCTGACCAGGCGCTGATTTTGGGGCGAACCGGCCACGAAAAATCCATAGATCACCGCCAGGACCACTGCCCCGCCCACGACGGCTTGGAAGGCGCGGCGCGGATAGGACCGTTCCCGCAATTCGGATAGATAGTAGAAGAGGGTCGAGCCGGCGATGAACAGAATCGTGAGGACTTTCAGGATAAACGGCGTAGTCAGATCGCCTTCCAGAAAATTATAAATCAACGCCACCAAATCGCCGATCACCACCATCGAGGCCACGAAAACGGTCAAATAGAGCAGCCAGCGCCGGATCTTTAAGTCCCTTTTCTCGGGATGAGCCACGATGTCTTTGCGCAAAAACCAGGAAACCCAGAAAAATACCGGGAAGAGAACGATCAGCGCGGCCAGCGCGCCGCGGATTGTGCCCAGATTGGCGTTGCTGGACGAATAATAGTAGCCGTACCGGAGCGGATCCGGAAACTTTAAATCGATGAATTGATATACCAGAATGCCGAAGCTTACCGCACTCGCAACCAGCGTGATGATCGCCAGTAAATATAGGAAGGTATCACGCGGCGTATTTCTGACGGTTTCAGACGAAGTAGTTGTATCCATTCAAATACGCTAGCAAATTATTGCTGGCCGAGCAACGCCGACCCGCGATAGGAAACCCTGTAAATAAAACCACGCAACCCATCGGCGATATAGAGATCGGAAATATATGAACCGCTGTCTGGGCCGATGAGAAGATCGGTCGGCGAGCCGAGCGAGCGCTGGCCGCTGCGCCAGCCGCTCATAAAATCTTCTTGGCCCTGAAAATTTCCCTTCTCGTCGAATTTATAACGCACGATTTTGTGTCCCGTCGGATTTCCGTAGTTAGAAGTGCCTGCATAAGCCACTAGGACATTTTGCCGGTATTCTGCAGGCCAGCCGTTGTCCGGTATCGCCACGGCCGACCCCTTGGCGGAATCTTCCTCGAAAAACTGGCCGCCTGGATTGCAGAATTTAGAGATGATCGCCTGGCGATCAGGGTCGGGGTCGCGGCAATATCCGAAGGATTCGTCGGCCATCGCCGTCCGGCCAAAGAATCCTTCCTCGGTTGATTCCGTAGTATCAGCAAATACTGATTTGGTTCCCAGGGAGGTGGTGTCTTTTCGATATTCATAAGCCACGATAGCATCAGCTGTAGACACGAACAGCGTGCAATCGGAACCGGTGCTCGTGCCACCGCTGAATTCCTTAGTCCGCGCGTCCAGGTAGGCTAGAGGAGGAATTACGCCGCATTCCAGCGAAAGTCCGTTCGGCTGTTTAAGCTTTTTAGCAATGACTCGGGACGAGTCGGCGATGCCGTCCCGATTGGTATCCCGCACCACCCTGATGGTGCCTTTCTTTTCCGATGCCACCAGCATCGCCCCGTTCCGATCCCAAATCATGGCCTGCGGATTGTCGAGACCCCGGGCATATATGGAAATGGAAAAACCTTCCGGCAAAGCCAGCGGTAAGCCGGTGGCATTCGCCACCGGCGCAAATCGTGAAATGGGCGTCCGCTCCGCACCCACGCCGGCCAAATAAAAGGATGCGAGTGCGAGGCTTGCCGCCGTCAGAGATAAATACCCCAAAATATGCTGGGAATCTTTTTTAAAAACAAACGCCATGAGTACATACTTAAAATTTCCCCCGTAGTGGAATTGAATCCTTCCGAAGTGAATTACTAGTGAAATGTTAAATAAAAAAAAAAGAAAGCGCCCGGGTCGCGCGATTCGCGACCCGGGCTTGTGCCTATAAACTTGTAAGGAGACTAACCCTACTTTACAACGAGTCCGTAGGTATTACGGACCCAAGCTGCTGGTGAGGCATGCCCGCACGGACACCTCCATGTGGAAGAAGGAACAAGGAGCAGGCCCGCCGCGCGATCGCCA
>MGJZ01000021.1:0-2296 GCA_001794525.1 Candidatus Yanofskybacteria bacterium RIFCSPHIGHO2_02_FULL_50_12
CGCGGCGCACGGATCGCCGCCTGGTTACTCTCCATGAATCGGGAGAGCGAAGTGTTTCCGAATCGAGCCGTGCGTACGCGAATCGCCTCTCTTCGCTCTTCTATGCGCTGACGCGCCTTGTGAACAAGCGCGCGGGGATTACCGAGAGTCCGCCCAACTATCGCGACCAAATATGATACGGCACTACCTGCCGAAAAATACGGAAGAACTCATACGATGGTATGAGCGTTACGTAGCGCCGCTTTCCCTTGTTGCGGGGTTCGTGATAGACAACGTCCTGTTCCGCTCCATTGATCTGTGGACGACTGTTTTCGCGGTCGCGCTCTATCTCGCGTGCGCTATCGGCGGTATGTTCGCGCTCAATTTCGTGGAAACGGGGCGAGCGCAGAACACTCTCATCCTTCGCGTCGCGCCGTTCTTTCCCGTTATCGTCCAATTCTCCTTCGGCGGCATGTTCAGCGGCTTCTTCGTACTTTACAGCGAGAGCGCGACATTGGTCGTGAGCTGGATATCGGTCGCTATTCTTGCACTATTTCTTATCGGCAACGACCGGTTCCGCCTCCGCTACAGACTTTTCTCGTTCCAGGTGGGCGTTCTCTTCGTTGCCATTTTGGGATTCCTGAGTTTTCTCGTACCGCTTGTCTTCAAACAAATAGGCCCGGTCGTGTTCCTTGCGAGTAGTGTCGGCGGCACCGTGCTCATCGCACTCTACATCCTTCTCATGTACCGCGTGATGCCGGAACTTATACAGACGAATCTCAAGAAATTACTCCGCAGCATCGGCGCGATATTCCTTATCTTCAATGTACTGTATTTTACGAATGCGATACCGCCGCTGCCGCTTGCTCTAAAAGAGGCGGGCGTGTATCACAACGTAGAGCGCATCGGAGACGAGTATCATATTCTCTACGAACCCGCTCCATGGTACCGACAGTATCTGCCGCTCGGTAAAATATTCCATCGGGCTCCCGGCGAACCCTTGTATGCGTTCAGCGCGGTATTCGCACCTTCCGGTCTCTCAACAACTCTGACGCACGAGTGGCAAAATTACGATGCGGAAACCGAAGACTGGAATACCGTTGCGACGGTAGAATTTCCCGTTGTCGGAGGACGAGACGGTGGATACCGCGGATTTTCCATAACGACGAATCCGCGCTCGGGGAAATGGCGCGTGAACGTGTTAACCCCGTATGGACAGCTGGTGGGGAGAATATCGTTCACGGTCATAGAAGTCACGGCGCCGGTAGAGTTGCAGGAAAAAACCTTATAAATCCTCGCATTAAGGAGAACAGTTTGATATAACTTGAATGTTTCCCGTATGGCGATCGTGGTGTAACGGTTAACACTGGAGCTTGTGGAGCTCTCAATCCGGGTTCAATTCCCGGCGATCGCCCCGAATGACGTGAAAGAGGTCCAAGACGCGCCGCGCGCGATGCAGTTTTGCTGTATCATTGATTATTATGGGGAATCCACTCGAAGCGGTTTCAAGACAGCCGGAACGGTCTAGCATTAGAGAAGGTAACGAAGGCACTGGTGTTAATTTCCCCTGGGAAGAAGCGGCTGTCGATTCGTACAAGGAGTTCAGCAAATCGAATCCAGAGCGCCTTCCGTATGTAGAAGGAGCAATAAAAACTTTTTTCGAGCAAGAGTTGAAAAATCTTGATCTATATAAATCTAAAGAGAAGCAAGCAGCGTTTCCATATACGGTCATACGTGTAAAGGAGTTTGCGAAAGCGCTTTTCAACACGTACGGACAATCAGAAAATCTATCACCCAGGGTGCCGGAGTCCGGGAATGATTCAGAAGCAACTGACGGGCCGCGAATACACAAAGAATTTTTTTTCACCACCGTTCTCGAAACGCACAATGGGCACGGGTTCACCATGGTCGAGAGAGCCATGCACGAGGCTATGCAGGCGCTACCTGCGGCCCTTACAGCGCTCCGAGAAGGTCGGGAGCCCGACGATATTGAGTTCTATACTCTTGGATTTCCCACAAACGAACTTGGTCACATGAGCCCATCGTTTGCGGATGAAATGGTCAAACAGCCTTTCGAGAGTCTTGGGCAGCTGTATGCAGAGTTCGTGAAGCACGAGCTTTCCGAAGATGCATCAGGCCCACAGACGCAAGTCACATTTTCGGGCATATCCATGGGATGTAATTTCGCCGCGGAAGCCGCACGCACCCTTGTCGACGAAGGAATTTTAACGCAGTCGTCGGGAGCAACAGGGGATAAGAAACAAGCTCCGCACCTTACCATCAACGCGTATTCACCGACCGGTACCAATGAATCATC
>MGJZ01000021.1:2435-5474 GCA_001794525.1 Candidatus Yanofskybacteria bacterium RIFCSPHIGHO2_02_FULL_50_12
GATGGGCCGAAGATGGCTACTTACATGGACGCCGAACAGACCAAGCTCAAAGGTAAGGTCGTCGGGACCACAGGCAGTATCGTGCAGACACTTCTCCGCAGAGTACCTTTCGATCCCCGTCTCAAGATCAATAAGATTACTGGACTCATGGACCCCACACTGTTTTCTCTTTCCCGATCGTTCGAGGCGAAATCGCAGAAAGGCAAGCCCGTTACGACTCAAGGAGGCAAAGAGGCGCGTTCGGGGCAGACGCTGGGAGCACAAACGTTAGGACGTCGAGAGCCTCAACATAGAGAATTCGGAGTGCGCTCTTCACACAACATCCCTTTTTTCGGACTTCGCACCGACAGTGAGATGAGGCGATGGGACAAGGTCGCGCAAACACTTCAAAGACTTGAGGCTGATAAAGCGCGTGCATCATGAAAGAAGTCTTTTTCGAAGAGCGCGGGATCTACTATCGTGCAAATAATTTGCAGAGCCAACTGCCGACACTGGTGTTTATTCACGGACTTTCAGGTAGCTCCTCTGCCTGGCTCCCGTATGAAAAAGTGTTCGAAGACAGGTACAACATTATCTCCCCGGACTTCAGGGGACACGGGAAATCACGAAAGCGAGGCCGCTACAATGATTATGCGATCGAAAATATCGCAGACGACCTCGTTCGCTTACTTCAACACCTGCGAGTGCAAGAACTCATCGTCATCGGTCATTCGTTCGGTACCCTCATTGCGCTTTCTATCATACGGCAATTACCCGGTACGAAGAAAGTAATGTTCATTAGCCCTACTTTCAAAGTCGAGAACACATGGTGGCTGCCCGTAGCGCGGGTGTTCGTGGGCGTTCTATATGTTTTCGGTCCGCTCTTTCCTTTTTCGACGCGGCCTAAACGACATGTCGATTACCAAAAGCTCACTCCCACAGGGGATTGGAGTTTGCGACGCATTATCCCTGACATCCTCAACACCGGTATTCGCGTGTATTCGTATTGCTTGCGACACGTATGGACCCGGGACTTCCATCCTTGGTGGAAAGGTATGGAAGTTCCCTCGCTCATCTTGCATGGAGAAGTTGACACGGTCGTCCCGGTGAGGAGCGCACAAATGCTTTCAGAACTCATGCCAAGAGCGGAACTCCGTATCATTAAAGAAGGAAATCACATCCTTCCGGTGAATAATTTTAAAGAAGTTCGCGACGCGATAGAGCTTTTTAGTTCGACGAACTAGCGAGCGTTCTCTGCGTATTGTATCTGTACTTGATGCTCAATGAATTTGTCGATTGAGACTTCCCAGGAATACTGAAGCGCCTTTTTCCGGCATGCTTCTTTTGAAAGTGGGAGACACTTAACCGCAGCTTCAGCGAGGTCCTCTGAAATGTAGCCATCAATCCCTTCGGTCAGTATATCTTTCGGCCCTATCGCATCATGACCTGCCACGGGAAGGCCGCACGCGAGCGCCTCGAGGACGGTTAGTCCGAAGGTTTCTGTTCGTGAAGGGAAGACATACACGTCGCAGACGGAGAGCCAATCGACGAGCTCTTGCCCCTTTTTGTACCCGACGAATTTTGCCGCATTGCCGTACTTCGATTCAAGATAGTCACGGTAAGGCCCGCCACCAATAACGAGCTTTGACCCCGGGAGCTTTAAGTCGAGGAATTCCTCGATGCTTTTTTCTTTCGCGATCCGTCCAAAGTAGACGAAGATCGGTTTCGCAAGCTCGGGATCTATCTTACTTTCCTCGTTCCTTTTAAATCGCTCCGTATCTACTCCGAAGGGCCATACGACGAGATTTTTGTATCCTCGTTGGGCGAGCTCATCTCGCAGGGTCTCATTGCTCACGAGCATGCGCGCCGCGCCTCCGTGGAACCAGCGCATGTAGACATCAGCCAGATAACCAGCGAGGCCTGCTATAGGACGCAGATAAAGCGCAGCGTAAAGGCGAAAATTAGTGTGATACGAGGTCGTAAAGGGAATGTTGTTCCGTATGCAATACCTTCGTGCACTTGGCCCGAGCACCCACTCGACCGCGATATGCACGTAATCCGGTTTTATTTCCTCGAATACCTGACGTATCTTTTTTCCAGGGAAAAGCGCAAGCGGGACTTCGGGGTAAAGTGGGAACGGGATAGTCTTGAAAAGCTCGGGATGAATCACAACCACCTTCCATCCGCGCTTCTCAAGCCCGCGAACAAGTGTGGAAAGGACCGTGACTACGCCGTTCACTTGCGGCGTCCATGCATCGGTAACAAGAAGAAAGGTTTTCATACATGATTTGCGTCCGTAGGATTTTCCATTACCCAACTCTTCAGATATCTGCCGAAGCCTATGAGTGACACAAGGATAATAACAACAAGTGCGATAAGCGCAGTTTTCTCAAAGACATTACTGACTTCCGTGAAGAGATGTCCGAGGGAGTAACCGATAGAAAGAAGCGCGGCGGTCCAAAGGAACTGTCCGGCAATATTGAGCATCATGTAGCGACGGAACGGAACCCGGGAAAGGCCCGCGGTAAACATGATTACGGTGCCGAAACCGAGGCCCGCCGTTATCTTCGATGTAAAAATAATGATGTCGTGGTGTCTCTTGAACAAATCTTTTGTGTATGTGACGGAAGCGTGAGTAATTCCCACATAACGCCCGTATCTTTTGATAAAAGAATCTCCGTATCGTATTCCAAGCCAATACCACCACACATCGGCCATGAGTTCTCCCAGAGCGAGCATGAGGCACGTCGGGATGAGTTCAAGCACATCAAGACGCAAGAGGACGCCTGCAACAAGGCTTACTGGCGCGCCGATGACGAAGACCGCGGGGGCGATGATGGCGTATCTGTATGCGAGAAGAAGCTGCAGCAAAAATTCCGCGCCCATAGTTCCCTAGTATACCTCTTTGCGCATTGCAGGGGTGATGTAATGAACACTTCTCCGGGACGTCATAGTTCCGAAGGGCGTTATAATGACACTCTCCATTACTCGCTAAATCCAGTGTCTATTTATACATATGGACGAGCAGAACGTGAACAAGATTATCAATGCAACTCATTG
>MGJZ01000022.1:0-5665 GCA_001794525.1 Candidatus Yanofskybacteria bacterium RIFCSPHIGHO2_02_FULL_50_12
GAAATATACGAGAAAGCCACGATTGATGAGAAGCGGTTACTGTTTACTCAAGTTTTTACGAACATCACTCAAAACAGGCTTGAAATAAACCCTTTGTACACATTAGCGGCTGAATACTTGGCAAAGTGGGTGCCGAAGCTAAATGAGAATTACGAACTCGCAGAAAAGCACACTACAAAAGGAAAAGAAGTGGTTTTTGCCACTTCCAATCCCGTCTTGTGCGCCCCCTGGGACTCGAACCCAGAACCTTATCCTTAAGAGGGATCTGCTGCTACCAATTGAGCTAGGGGCGCATATGTTTTTAAAGATTTACGGGCCGCTTAACTTCTCTTAAAGATTGCCATCGCTGCTGCACGAGCCCCACTTTTGCGTCTGTTCTTAAGGCTGCAGTTATCCACCCGAATATCCGATGTTTAACGTCGGTGCTTTTTGGAATCTCTATTTTTATCGTTCCGTAATATAAATTATTCTTTTTAAACCCGGTGCTTACCGGCTTCACAAAACTTTTGCCAAAATTCTCTACTGGGATGCCGGTCAACTCTGACCAGAACTTTTTAATTGCTTTGTCATCTTGCTGGGAATAGATATTGAGCCGAGCCTTCAAGTTATTTGAAGAAATGTTGAACATTGCTTCGATCCACCTTACCATGAAATAGATGAGATGCGGGTCGGAGTTCGTCACTTCACACATCCCACGCTTGCTTCCCTCTGCCCAGTAAAGAGCTGCACCCATGAGACGCAAGACATCCGGTGATAAAGGGATAGATACCTCGCGTTCTGCTGTTTTGATAATCTCATCAACTTCTCGTTTTCTTCGTTCCCTCTGGCTTTGCGTCCCTAAGGACAATACCTGAATTTGCTTTGAGTATAGTCGAGCTCTTTGTTCGGGCCTGAGCTCAATGTCCTTGAGCCATAAACTTAACGAACTTTTTGCTACGCCAATATGCTTCCTGATCTCGTTATAGCTCAAACCTTTCAGTCGTAGTGCCACCGCTTTCTTTTGTAATTCCGTCAGTGCTTTCATACAACCGAGTATACCACATATAAAAGGTGAACTAAAAGTTGTTAATGTCCACAATGCTGTGCGCCCGGAGGGAATCGAACCCCCACCAGCAGATTCGAAGTCTGCTACTCTATCCGTTGAGCTACGGGCGCAAGGCTAATAAGTGTAAATATAATACTAGAAAAATTGGATCCTGTAAATAAAAAAAGAGACCAGCAACTGCTGGTCTCCACGCTACCAGGTTCGCACATTGCCTAGCGTGTGCCGGCTCTATCTCCGGTTTGCACCCCACACTCT
The DNA here is from genome assembly GCA_001794525.1 of Candidatus Yanofskybacteria bacterium RIFCSPHIGHO2_02_FULL_50_12. Lineage (GTDB taxonomy): Bacteria > Patescibacteriota > Minisyncoccia > 2-02-FULL-40-12 > GWA2-44-9 > MGJZ01. The sequence continues at coordinate 1,301 of MGJZ01000022.1, forward strand.
GGCTAGTCGGGGCCGTAATTTACATCTCTTTCATATGTGTAAGCATCCTCCAAAATATGCAGATTGAGGGTTCGCACTCCAGGTTTTCTGTTTCCCACACGCTCAACGGTATAGAACCGACGTGGTATAGGCCCCAAAAGAGACTTCCAACCCTGTTTCCGCAGCTTGTAAAGGCCGTCGGCGAGTGCGATTCCGTGAGCATTGAGTTCGGCCCCATCTTTAGGGGCAACACGAACTTTCGCGGTCCAGCGGAGCCGTGGTCCGATCCCGACTAGAATGTCGTGCATTATTCCCCCCATCCAATCCTTCCGTTTTTACGATATCATTCAAACACTTGCGTGTCAATGAGTTTTGTGGTATGGTTTTGAACGGAGGATTGACATGAGCGGTTCAACAAAGGGTGCGGTGACGGCGTGCATCGTTCTCCTGCTACTTGCGGCAACGGTGCAGTCTGGCCTGGTCATTTTTTACGCCGACGAGGCAGTTCAGCTGAAGCTGCCGATCACGACGGCCCTACACAGTATCGGGATCCTCAGCTCAGCCGTGATGTTCGTAGTCGCGGCATTCCTGTCCACCGTGGTTCGTCACGAGGTGAAATAACCGGCTAACGGAAAATCGTCCGTTCGTCTTCGCCATTCGCAAGGTGAGCTAGTTCTTCGGGCGAGTTGTTAACTCGCCCCTCCGTCAAAGTTTTTAAGTAATTGAAAATTTTTACGGGACAGAATTGCTCTGTTCTATGTTCTTCACATCAACTCTGCATAGCGGAGAGGAAGGATAGATATGGTTTCAGCAAGATTGCAGTGGTCACCGACATTCGAAGTCGGTCAGAGGTCCAAGTTGGATTCGGTCTATGTCGATACCACGGTGCCGGCCGTTCCCGTTTCGGGCCAAACGCTCTGGGTTCGAGCCTACAACAGGACCGAGGACGACTCGTGGGAAGAGCTCGGGGATCGTTACGCCTTCCATATTGGCAAAGTGGAGTACTTCCTCGAAGGCGTCGGTAATCCCATCGAGGTGATAGTCACACTCAGGCTCGATAACCAAGGTCAGGAATTCGAGGAACATGTTCTCGATGTTCTCCTTCAGAAGTATGGTTGGAAAGCAGACGAATAACTGATGTCTGAAGGACCCCGCGTCAAGCGTTACGGAAACATCGTGGCGCTTTTCTTTTGCCAAACGGCTCAACCCGTTGAGCCGTTGAAAAATCTACACTTCCGCTCATTCTATTATAACAAAACCCGTTCGCCTTAGGCGAACGGGTTTTAGGTTTACGAGACAATCTCGATGGTCACCGTCTTGCGGCCGAACTGCTTGGCAGCCTCACGGGACGAGAACCAGATGTCGACATTGTGCCAATATCTCTTGTTCATACGGTCCTCGACAATAAAGATTTTATCGCCATAGATTTCCGGAATCTTGATTGCGGTACCGAACGGCAAGAAGTTCGCGGCTACGATACCGTCGCGGACATAGGTGCCCTTGGCGGTAATAAACGGCGTGCTGTCGGTTTGGTCAGGAGTCGAAGAGTAAGCGGAAGCGGAAACCAGGAAGGTTTTTACTTTGGTCTTCGGTTTCGCTTTACTGGTTGCTGGATTGGTGACCGAAGCGACTGCCGTAGCTTCAAGAGCCATGGCTTTCACCGGCTCAAAGGAGAAGCCTTGGATGTCCTGGTAGAGTGAATCAAATGACCAAGCTTGGTTGTTCGATTCCTCGACAGATTCATTCGTCCAGTTAAAGAGCGCGGCATCGGCCGGAACGGCCGTGGCAAGGTTGAATGCTATTACCGAAAGGGCAATAGCGGTCATTTGTTTCATATACATGAGCCTAGATGGAGTAGTCGTGAAGGGACTTTTTAGGCAACAAAAAACGGCCTACTAAGCCATTAATCGACAGAGACTACTCGTATTAGGTTATGCTATAAGTATATCAAATCCTGCCTAAAAAGTCAATGGCCCAAAAAGGGCCTAAAACCTTACTATTTAGGGGTCTTTTTAAGCCTTAGACCCCTGGAAAAGGTTCAAAAAACTCCTTGCTTGCGGCTAAAACTGGATCGTTGCGGACATGCCTTTTTCTTGAAAAGTGAGCCTGCCACATATTCATGCCGGTTTCGGCAGAGATCAAAAGGAGGAACAAAGCTGCAAGAATCAACACGCCGTCATAGCTGAATCGGGCGGCTGTTTCGTCGGTGAGGTGAAGCCAAAAACCAAATTCATCAAAAACCAAACCTAAACCAAATCCATAAAGCAGAGAAATCAAATAGCGATCGCGCGGCGAACTATTAGCTAGCGCCAGATAGCCAGCAATAGCAAGAATAAAGATACCATAGGCGTAATGATGGATGTGAAGATCTTCGACAACCTGGATATAGAAAGTCGGGTCAATATGGCTGATAAGCCGGGCAATGACGAAGGTAAGCAAAAATGCAACCGAAATCGGGAATAAGAGATGGAGATAGACGCCGTTATCCTTTCGAGCGATTTTACGCTCGAGATTCCGCTGGCGGGTAATCTTTGCAAATAAACTGATCAGCATGAGCGGGTAAGGGGAGTCGAACCCCTGTCTTAATCTTGGCAAGATCATGTAATACCGTTATACCATACCCGCAAGTTCTAAATATTCTTTGTAATTCCAGAAATAAGACCCATAATCTTATGATAGAGACCCGTGTCGTTCACTGATATTTGAACTACACCAAAGGGCAATGAGTTGTATGGTTTCTTGCCCTGACTGGAGATACTTACTGTTTGAAGAGTCTTTTGGAAATTACTAAAAGGAATTCTACACGTTTTTTGCCAAAAGCTCAAGATATATGCCTCGTCTTGGTGCTCAAAGACTCTCACCCATATTTTTATCTTTTCATCCGGTACAGAGCATATCTCTCGAAGAAATCTAATAAATATACAAACAAGATTTGGATCCGAATTGGTAAGAGAAACTCGGTGAGAGGTGACGGGTTTACCATTGCGCATGATTGGCCGTTTATACCCCTCCGCCCAATAAAGGCCCGCGCCTATTACTAGTAAGTCTCTTAAGCTTAGCTTACCTATTAGTTTTTCACCGACAGTCCTAGATTCTTTTGCACGGCTTTCTGCCAAAAGTGTCTGATTTTTATTTCTAGCCATAAGTCCTTTTAACGATCCGGCATGGACCCGACTCTTAAGTCTGGCGCTAGCTTCTTCAGGTAACTCTAAAGCAGAAAACCAGGCCGATAGAGTGCTTTTAGGTACCTTAAGCCGAGCCGATATTTCATTATAGCTCCGGCCCTGTATGCGCAATTTGTAAGCAGTAAATTTATCAGTCCTCACCCTATAAGTATATCACAGCAGTACAACTTAAGTTTGGAAAAGTGGATATGTGCATGTTGATAGTTTTTGATACTTTCTGAACCAGTGTACTTATAGGTATATATCAGCAGTCCAACTTTAAATTTAAAAAGTGGATAAGCTGATGTGCATAAGACCATTAAGGCAAGTGAGATTGAATTTATCGAGATTTTTGATATACTACTAATAAAGTTATTTGCCGCGGTAGCTCAGTGGTAGAGCGAGGCCCTGAATCTTTGGGGCTTTCCATCGAGAGGTGGATCGAATAATCGGGTGAATTCGGGGAACAGCCGCAGGGCGGCCAATCCCGAGCCAAGTTCCGACGGGCTCTGGTGTCGGAAAAGGTGTAGAGACTAGCGAGTGAGTCCCAACAATAATCTTGCAAACAGCGCCCGACCTCCCTATGGGAGGATGATATAGTCCAAAATGGCTTCGGAAGAGGCCTGCGTCGGGGGTTCAATTCCCTCCCGCGGCACAGTTTTTACAATAACATGCGGATGTGGTGGAACTGGTATACACGTGCGTTCGAGGGGCGCATGCCGCAAGGCTTGAGGGTTCGAGTCCCTCCATCCGCACTACAGTAGCTGGGCGGTTAGCTCAATTGGTAGAGCGCTACATTGACGTTGTAGATGTTATAGGTTCGAGTCCTATACCGCCCACACAAATATAAAACACGCCGAACGGCGTGTTTTATATTTGTGTTATTGAGAAGCTGTCTCCGGTTCCGTCGGAGCTGATTCGACGACCTGTTTAGCTTGCTCGGTTTTAACTTTGCGGCGGATTTCTTTGGAGGTTTTGCCACGGAGGTAATAGAGCTTGGCTCGGCGGACCTTAGTTTTTTTAATTACCTTTACGCTTTCAATTGAGGGCAGGTATACTGGGAAAACTTTCTCAACGCCGAAACCGTCGGCTACCTTTCGGACGGTGATCGTGCCGCCGGCTTCGGTGCCATGCTTCTGGGCGATGACCGTGCCTTCAAAAGCTTGCACCCGAGTCTTGCTGCCTTCTTGAATGCGCTGGTTGATGCGGATGGTCCAGCCAA